>NZ_DIEJ01000076.1:0-10543 GCF_002418565.1 Achromobacter sp. UBA5777
TCCGCCGGAAGGCGAGGATCTGCGGGCGGCGCGTGAGCTGCGCGGCGAACCTGCGGACGGCGGTGATGCGTCGGGCACCGAAGCGTCGGGCGCTGCGGCGTCGGGCGGTTCCGTGATGGGCACGCCGGAACCGGCGCCCCGCTAGGCACAATCTGCCGGGCGCGCCGTGTAGGCGCAGCCCGGCTCAGCGATTCAGATCTTGATGTCGCCGGCGGCCTGGCGCCGCATGATGTCTTCGACCAGCACGAGGGCCGCTTCCAGCGTGAACTCGCCTTCGGCGATATGGTGCAAGGCCGTCGCGACGTCGACGGTGGCGATTTCCATGACCTCGCCATCCCGGTTGGCGGGCCACGCGTCCGGCGCCAGGATGCACGTGCTGGTCAGCACGTCTTCCACCTGATAGCCCTCGGGCAGCCGGCGGTGGATGCGCAGGATCGTGCGCAGCGGCGTGCGGCGCGCGAGGTCGGGTTCGTCCAGGCCGGCTTCTTCGCCGCATTCGCGCACCAGCGCCAGTTCCAGATCCTCGCCCCTTCCCGCCAATCCGCCGACCAACGTGTCCCACATACCGGGATCGGTCGACTTGCTGAGCGAGCGCCGGGCGACCCACAGCTTGCCGTCGGGCGTCCACGCATTCAGATGCACGGCCTTGGTCAACAGACCCAGCGGCCGCACGGCCGCGCGTTCGATGACGCCCAGCGGCTCGTCGCCATCCAGAACGTCCAGCAATTCATCGCGCCAGCCGCGCAGGCAGTTGGCCTGGCGCAACAGTTCCGCGGCCTGTTCCAGCACGGCGTCCAGCGCATTGCCGGGGGCAAGGCCCTGGCCGATGCGCAGCGCCGCGTCGTCCGCGTGCGTTTGCGGCGCATCGCGCAGCGCGTCGCAGGCCGCGTGCGTGGCCCAGCCGCAGCGGCGCCCCGCTATATATAAAGCGCGCGCGCCTTCAGGGGCGGGCTCCTGCGCGCGGGCGCACAGGGCGGCATACAAATCGGGCAACTGCTTTTGCATCGTGGCGCCAAGGAGATGAGGTTGCTGGCGATTTTAAGCCACCCGGTTTACGGTCCGTCGTCAAGGGGCGAGTGCCTATGGGGGCGGGCCGCATGAATTCAAGAGCACTAAATTACATCTGTTTGCGCGTCCGCTATAATCCGCCAGTTTCTTTGTGATTTCGAGAGGGAACGACAGGGCCGCTCTATCTCCCTGCATCGCCCTGCCATCTAATAATTGCGTGTTGCCCGTATTCCGGTGACTTCCGCCACCAGCAAATGGGCCTTCGCGCCGTATTTCGAGGTAAGCATGAAGAAGTGGAGAGGGATACTGGGGGCTTGTGCGATGCTGATTGGCGGCGTGGCCGGTGCCCAGGTGCAAAACATGCCCGGCGGTCCGAAGGTCAATCAGCTGAACCTGCATGAAGGCGTCACCGCGATTTCGCGCGACATCATGTGGCTGCATTGGTTGCTGCTCACGATCTGTATTGTGATTTTCATCGGCGTCTTCGGAGTGATGTTCTACTCCATCTGGGCGCACCGGAAGTCCCGCGGCCACAAGGCGGCGACCTTCCACGAACACCTGGGCGTCGAAGTCGCCTGGACTGTCATTCCCTTCATCATCGTCATCGCCATGGCGCTGCCGGCCACCAAGACGGTCGTCGCCATGAAAGACACTTCCAGCGCGGACCTGACCGTCAAGGTCACCGGCTATCAATGGAAGTGGGGCTACGAATATCTGGACGGCTCGGCCGCCGGCATCAAGTTCCTCTCCACGCTTTCCACGCCGCGCGCCCAGATCGAGAATCGGGAGCCCAAAGGCGAGTTCTATCTGATGGAAGTGGACAACCACCTGGTCGTCCCCGCCAACAAGAAGATCCGCATCGTTCTCACGGCGGCCGACGTCATCCACTCGTGGATGGTTCCGGACTTCGGCGTGAAGCAGGACGCCATCCCCGGGTTCCTGCGCGACACCTGGTTCAACGCCGAAAAGCCTGGCATCTATCGCGGCCAGTGCGCGGAATTGTGCGGCAAGGACCACGCCTTCATGCCCATCGTCGTGGAAGTCCTGGCGCAGCCCGACTACGATAAGTGGGTTGAAGACCAAAAGAAGAAGATGGCGGCAAACGCCGACGATCCCAATAAAGAGTGGACGGAAGCTGAACTGGTTGCCCGCGGCGAAAAGGTTTTCGCGGCAAATTGCGTGGCCTGCCACCAGGCCAACGGCAAGGGCATTCCCGGTTCCTTCCCGCCGCTCGACGGAGACAAGGTTGTTCTGGGCCCCAAGGGGGAGCAGATCAACACCGTGCTGAAGGGCAAGCCCGGCACCGCCATGGCGGCGTTCGGCGGGCAGCTCAACGATGTCGAGATCGCAGCGGTCATCAGCTATACGCGCCATGCCTGGAGCAACGCCGGCAAGGGGCAGGACCCGACGGTTCTTCCGAAGGACATCACGCCCGCGCGCTGATTGCGCGCGTGCCGTTCCTTCACCGTAGAACCGGTTCCGTTTAGTCAGAGATACCCTGCCGCCCCGTTGGACGGGGCTGGCACTCAGCAGGAAGGAGTCCATCATGAGCAGCGTCACTGTAGACCACGTGTCGCCGGGCCACGGCCACGGTCACGATGACCACCATCACGGCGTGCCCACGGGCTGGCGCCGGTGGCTTTTTGCAACGAACCACAAAGACATCGGGACGATGTATCTCATCTTCTCGTTCGTCATGCTTCTGGAGGGCGGCACGCTCGCCCTTTTGCTGCGCACCGAGCTCTTCGAGCCGGGCCTGCAGTTCTTCCGCCCCGAGCTGTTCAACCAGTTCACCACGATGCACGGCCTGATCATGGTGTTCGGCGCGATCATGCCGGCCTTCGTGGGCTTTGCGAACTGGATGATTCCGATGCAGATCGGCGCATCCGACATGGCGTTCGCGCGGATGAACAACTTCAGCTTCTGGCTGCTGCCGGTCGCCGCGATCATGCTGACCGCCTCGTTCTTCGTGCCGGGCGGCGCCACCGCCGCGGGCTGGACGCTGTACGCGCCGCTGTCGCTGCAGATGGGCCCCGGCATGGACCTGGCCATCTTCGCCATCCACATCATGGGCGCGTCGTCCATCATGGGCGCGATCAACATCATCGTGACCATCCTGAACATGCGCGCGCCCGGCCTGACGCTGATGAAGATGCCGCTGTTCTGCTGGACCTGGCTGATCACGGCGTTCCTGCTGCTGGCCGTGATGCCGGTGCTGGCCGCGGCCATCACCATGGTGCTGACCGACCGCCACTTCGGCACGGGCTTCTTCAATGCCGCCGCCGGCGGTGACCCGGTCCTGTACCAGCACGTGTTCTGGTTCTTCGGGCACCCCGAGGTCTACATCATGATCTTGCCGGCGTTCGGCATCGTGTCGGCCATCGTGCCCGCGTTCGCCCGCAAGAAGCTCTTCGGCTACGCCTCGATGGTGTACGCCACCGCCTCCATCGCCGTGCTGTCGTTCATCGTGTGGGCGCACCACATGTTCACGACGGGCATGCCGGTGACCGGTCAGCTCTACTTCATGTACGCCACCATGCTCATCTCCATCCCGACCGGGGTGAAGGTGTTCAACTGGGTCGCGACGATGTGGCGCGGGTCGATGACCTTCGAGACGCCGATGCTGTTCTCCATCGGCTTCATCTTCGTGTTCACGATGGGCGGCTTCACGGGTCTGATCCTGTCGGTGGCCCCGATCGACATCCAGGTCCACGACACCTATTACGTGGTGGCTCACTTCCACTACGTGCTGGTGGCCGGTTCCCTGTTCGCGCTGTTTGCCGGCGCCTACTACTGGGTGCCCAAGTGGACGGGCCGCATGTACAGCGAAAAGCTGGGCAAGCTGCACTTCTGGTCGACGCTGATCTCGTTCAACGTGACCTTCTTCCCGATGCACTTCCTGGGTCTGGCCGGCATGCCGCGCCGTTACGCCGACTACGCCGCGCAGTTCACGACGTTCCATCAGCTCGCCACGATCGGCGCGTTCTGGTTCGGCCTGTCGCAGCTGATTTTCCTGGTTGCGATCCTGCGCTGCTACATGGGCAAGGGCGAACCGGCCCCGGCCAAGCCGTGGGAAGGCGCCGAAGGGCTGGAATGGACGGTGCCGTCGCCCGCGCCGTTCCACACCTTCGAAACGCCGCCCGAAGTGAAGTAAATCCCTATCCATGTTCCAGGTAGCACAGCAATGACACCCGAGCAGCGCCGCCGTAACAAAATCGCAGGACTGGTTCTTCTGGTTTTCGTCGTTGCCGTGTTTGCCTGGACGGTGATCCGCGGTTCGGCCTTGCTGACCGGCAAGGCCGTCGGCTAGAGGCCTGGGCATGAGCGACGACCTTCGCGAAACGTCTCAGCGCAAGCTGAGTTTCCTTCAGACGATGAAGGCGGTGGCGTGGGGGTTCTTCGGTGTGCGCAAGGGCGCGGGCTACCGTGAGGACAGCGCCAAGCTCAATCCGGTCCACGTCATCGTGGCCGGACTGCTGGCAGCGGCAATTTTTGTGACTGTGCTGGTTTTAATTGTTCGTTGGGCCGTTTCCAGCCTGACTTGAATTACCTAAATCTAAATCTGTACCAGGGAGAAAGCCATGAGTGCAAGCCACTCGGTTCAAGGTAAAGAGGCACCGTACTACTTTGTCCCCGCCGACTCGGGCCATCCCGTGCGCATGGCCGTGGCACTGCTCTTCATGGGCCTGGGGGCCGCGGCCTGGGTCAACGGCGCCAGTTGGGGCAAGTGGTCCGTGCTGGTGGGGTTCATCGGCGTGGTCATCGTCATGTATTACTGGTTCGGCGACGCCATCCACGAATCCGAGACCGGCCTGAACAGCAAGCGCATCGACGGCTCGTACCGTTGGAGCATGAGCTGGTTCATCTTCTCCGAGGTCATGTTCTTTGCGGCGTTCTTTGGCGCGCTCTGGTACACGCGCACCATCACGACGCCGTGGCTGGGCGACATCGACCACCGCCTGATGCTGTGGCCGGATTTCCAGGCCGCGTGGCCGAACTTCGGGCCGGCCGGCGTGGTGGAACCGTTCCAGACCGTGGGTCCCTTCTGGCTGCCCACGATCAACACGGCCCTGCTGCTGAGCTCCGGCGTCACGCTGACCATCGCCCACCATGCGCTGCGTGAAAACCACCGCGGCAAGGCGAAGTTCTGGCTGGCGGCCACTGTCATCCTGGGCTTTGTGTTCGTGGGCTGTCAGGCGTTTGAGTACATCCACGCCTACCAGGACCTGAACCTCAAGTTCAACTCGGGCGCATACGGGTCGCTGTTCTACATGCTGACCGGCTTTCACGGGTTCCACGTGATCCTGGGCGCCACGATGCTCACGGTCATCCTGATCCGCCTGATCCGCGGCCATTTCACGGCAGACCATCACTTCGGGTTTGAAGGCGCGGCCTGGTATTGGCACTTTGTCGACGTGGTGTGGCTGGGCCTGTACCTGTTCGTGTACTGGTTCTGACGTCGTGGTTCTGATCGCAGCCGGCGGCACCGGCTGCGGTTGCGGCACGGGAAAGCGCGAAGGGGTGGCCGGGCGGCAAGCCGGCATCCGTCGCGCTTTCAGGCCATTTGGCGGGACGCGCCAGCGGGTGCGGCGCACAAGCCGGGGAACCGGGGCCCGCGCAGCCTATCTAAAACCGGTGCTTTCGATCCAGCCCATGTGATGGGCGAACAGCACGAACAGGAACAGGGCGACCGACAGGCCGATGCGGACCGTCAGCGCGTTGACCGTGCGGTTGGTGGTACCTTTGTCCCGCATCAGGTAGACCAGGGCGGATGCCAGACTGGCCAGTATCCCGATGAAGGCCAGAACGACGAAAACGCGCATTGTGGTCTCCCGACTATTCAGATTCAGCAACGACAGATGTCCCGACCGCATTCCACCCGCTACACGGTAGCCGCCTTACTGCTGCTTGGCCTCGCCGTGATGGTGCTGGTGTCGCTGGGGCAATGGCAGTTGCGCCGCAGCGATGAGCGACGCGCCATTCTGGCCTCGATCGAAGCGGGCCGCAAGCAAGCGCCGCTGGCGTTGACGCCGTCGACGCCGCCCGCCGACATGACGGCCTGGCGCGTGGTGCAAGCAAGCGGCACGTGGTTGCCGCAATTCAGTGTACTGCTGGACAATCGCAACCATGAAGGGCGGCCGGGCTATTGGCTGGCCACGCCGCTGCTGCTGGATGCGGCCACGAATCGCGCGGTGCTGGTGCTGCGGGGCTGGCTGCCGCGCGTCATCCAGGGCCAGGGCGAACCGCAGCTTCCGGCCACGCCCGAGGGCGTGCAGACCGTGCAAGGCGAGCTGTCGGTGCGCGTGCCCCGCATGTTCGAGCTGTGGTCGCTGAGCGGCACGGAAACCTCCACCCTGCCCGCGGCGCTGCCGGTGGCCGGCGGCACCGTGCCGCAGGTGCAGAACCTGCCGCTGGACGCCTACGCCCAGGCGACCGGACTGAATCTTTTGCCCACGGTGCTCAGCCAGGGCGGCCAGGCCAACGACGGCCTGGTGCGCGACTGGCCCCAGCCCTCTGTCGATTTCCAGCAGAACACGTCGTACGCGGTACAGTGGTTCGCTTTTGGCGCGATTGCCGCCATTGCATGGCTGGTGGTGCTGGGGGGCGCCATCCGCCGCTCACGCCAGCGCGTGGACCAGCAGGCCCAGGCGCGCATGCGTGCGCGCAGATGACCAACGCTATTCCAGGATAAAAAGTGGCTCGCGACATTCCAACCAACAAGCCTGCAGTCAAGCGTTCGCTGACGCCCATGGTGCTGGTGTTCCTGTGCTCGCTGGCGCCCATCGTCGCGGCGTTCGTGGTTTACCTGAACCCGCAGTGGTGGCCCACCGATTCCAGCAATTACGGTACGCTGCTGTCGCCCCAACGGCCCATGCCCGCGGCGTCCGAACTGCGCCTGACCACGCTGGACGGCAAGCCCTTCGATCTGGAAAGCCTGAAGGGCAAATGGCTGCTGGTGGCCGCCGACGGCGCAGCATGCCCGGAAAGCTGCGCGCGCAAGCTGTTCATCACGCGCAACAGCCACGCCAGCCAGGGCAAGAACGTGGACCGCCTGGCGCGCGTCTGGTTCATCACGGATGACGCGGTGGTGCCGGACAAGGTGCTGGAGGCCTACAAGGGCACGGTGATGGTGCGCGTGGATCCGGATCAGTTGGCCCGGTTCCTCCTGGCGCGCGACACGGCCGCCGGCCAGCCCGGCCTGCAGGATCCGATCTGGGTGATTGATCCCCTGGGCAATCTGATGATGCAGTATCCCGCCGAGGCGGATGGCGTGCGGGTGCGCAAGGACATCAGCAAGCTCGTCTATAACTCGCGCATTGGTTGAATGTAGGTTTTTGATTTGAATATGGAACGCATCAAAGCGCGTTATCGCAAGCTCGTCTTCTTTACCTGGTTCCTGACGCTGGACCTCATCATGTTCGGCGCCTTCGTGCGCCTGACCGATTCCGGGCTGGGCTGTCCGGACTGGCCCGGCTGCTACGGCAGCGTCACGCCGATCGGCGCGATGGGCGACATCCACGAAGCCTCGCAGGCCATGCCCTTCGGGCCGGTGACGCTGTCCAAGGCCTGGATCGAAATGATCCACCGCTATGTCGGCGCCATTCTGGGCATGCTCATCATCGGCATCGTCTACATGGCGTGGCGCTATCGCCGCGAACTGGGCCGTTCGCCCGCGCTGGCCATCACGACGCTGGTCGCCGTGTGCGTGCAGGGTGCGTTCGGCGCCTGGACCGTGACCCACAAGCTGATGCCCGCCGTCGTGACGGCCCATCTGGTCTTTGGCCTGTCGGTGCTGGCGCTGATGACCTGGCTGTCTTCGCGCGAGCGTCCGCACCTCCCGGTCAGCGCCGAGGCCGTGCGCTGGAAACCGTGGGTGGCGGTCGGATTCGGACTCCTGCTGGTGCAGGTCACCTTGGGCGGTTGGGTCAGCACCAACTATGCGGCGCTCGCCTGCATGGACTTTCCCACCTGCCACGGGGTGTGGGTGCCGGAAATGGACTTCCACGGCGGCTATTCCGTCATCCGGGGCCTGGGCGAGCTGCCTTCCGGCGAAATGATCTCGCAGCCCGCGTTGACGGCGATCCACTGGGTGCACCGCAACTTTGCCTTCGTGGTGTTCGTCTATCTGGGCATTCTGGCGTGGCGGCTGCGCGCGGCCGAGCCCGGCCTGCGCGGCCCGGCCACGCTGATGCTGGCCCTGCTGGCCGCGCAGCTCTTCACGGGACTGACCACCATCTTCTTCCAGTGGCCGCTGCTGATCGCCGTGCTGCACAATGGGGGCGCTGCGGGCCTGACGCTGGCCGCGGTGGTGTTGATGGTCCGGCTGGCGTCGGCCGGCCGCGAGCCGGGCGGTACGACCCCAATTTGGTGCGCGTTTAAAATGAGGTCCACTATGACCAGTCTTGCCGCTCCTCAATCCGGATTGCTCCGCCAGTACCTCGTTCTCACCAAGCCGCGCGTCACGCAGCTGGCGGTGTTTTGCGCCGTGATCGGCATGTTCCTCGCGGCGCCCGGCATTCCCGACATGCGCCGTGTGCTGTTCGGCACGATCGGCATCTGGCTGCTGGCCGCCGCCGCGTTCGCCATCAACTGTCTGATCGAACAGGAAGTCGACGCCCGCATGCTGCGCACCGCGCGCCGGGCCACGGCGCGCGGCACCATTTCGGCATTCCAGGTGCTGAGCCTGTCGGGCCTGTTGGGCGGCGCCGGCATGTTCGTGCTGTACAACATGGTCAACCCGCTGACCATGTGGCTGACGTTCGCCACGTTCGTGGGCTACGCCATCATCTACACCATCATCCTCAAGCCGCGCACGCCGCAGAACATCGTGATCGGCGGCCTGTCGGGCGCAATGCCGCCCGCGCTGGGCTGGGCTGCCGTTGCGGACTCGGTGCCGGCAGAAGCCTGGGTGCTGGTCCTCATCATCTTCATCTGGACGCCGCCGCACTTCTGGGCGCTGGCGCTCTATCGCAATCACGATTACGCCAAGGCCGGCCTGCCCATGCTGCCGGTGACGCACGGCAACCAGTTCACCCGCCTGCACATCCTGTTGTATAGCCTGGCGCTGATGGCGACCACGCTGTTGCCCTACGCCATCCGCATGAGCGGCGAACTCTATCTGCTGTCCGCCCTGGTGCTGGGCGGCATGTTCGTGTCCTACGCCTGGCGCCTGTACCGCGCGTACAGCGACGAGCTGGCCCGCAGCATGTTCCGTTTTTCCATTCTCTACCTGGCGCTGCTGTTTGGCGCGCTGCTGGTGGACCACTGGGTCGGCCTGTTGCGCTGATCCCCTGGAGGTTGTTGATGTCCGTGTTTTCCGCCAGCCGCCGGCTGGTCCTGCGACTGGGCGCAGCTGCCGCAGTCGCCGCCGCCCTGGCTGCCTGCGGCGAGAGCAAACCCGTGTTCAAGGGCAGCGACATCAGCGGCACGCAACTGGGCCGCGCCATGGAACTACCCGATCACAACGGCAAGATGCGCCAGCTGTCGGACTTTTCCGGCAAGGTCGTGGTCGTGTTCTTCGGTTTCACGCAGTGTCCAGACGTGTGCCCCACGTCGCTCGCCGAACTGACCGAAGTCATGAAAAAGCTGGGTCCGGACGCCGATCGCGTGCAGGTGCTGCTGATTTCGGTGGACCCGGAGCGCGATACGCCCGAGGTGCTCAAGCAGTACGTCACGGCGTTTGATCCGCGGTTCCTGGGGCTGACCGGCACGCCGGACCAGGTCAAGAAGGCGGCGGCGTCGTTCAAGGCGTATTACGCCAAGGCGCCCACCAAGGACGGCAACTACACGATGGACCACACGGCCGCGTTCTACCTGCTGGACGGCAAGGGAGAGTCGCGCGTGCTGGTCAACAACAACGTCGGGGTTGATGCCCTGACGCATGACATCCAGGCGCTGCTGAAGGGATAACCGCGGGGCTAACTGCGCGGTTGATTGCGGCGCCAGCCGCCAGGCTGCTCAGACCTTTGCGGCCGCCCAGGCCGCCAGCGCCGCCCGCGCTTTATCGCCGAGTTCCGTGGCGGCGATCTCGCGTTGATGGCTGATGATCATCAGCGCGTAAGGGGCGGCCAGCGCGGCTGCTTCGGGGCACAGGCGCGACTCTTCTCCCACCGAAGGCGACGTGTTGCGCCAGTAGTTGATTGCCTGTTCCAGTTGGGTCAGCGTGATCGAATCCATGGGGCCTATTTTCCACGAATGCCCCACCCTGTCCACCCTCCATCTGCCCTGCAATGAAGGGTCACCATCGCAACATGCCGAAACCGCGCGCGGGTGCTATACCACTGCCGGTTAGTTACGATGGAGCATCGTCATGAATACTTCGACCTCTTCCGCGTCGCCGCGCCGCGGCTTGCATCCGCTGCTTGCCGTCGCCGCGATCGCCGTCATCGTCATGTGTTCGGTAGGCGTCGCTGCCGTGCTGGGCTGGCTGCCGTCGCCGTCCGCCAATCCGCACGCGGACGCCGCCGTGGCCGAGGCCGGCCCCGAAGACGCCAACCTGGCGCCCGCGCCGGCCGCTGAACCACCCACCACCGCG
>NZ_DIEJ01000035.1:0-32826 GCF_002418565.1 Achromobacter sp. UBA5777
GGCGCTGCCGCTGCTGGCGGCTTAGCCGCAGGTGAAGCCGCCGCAGGCGCTCCGCCTGCTGCCGCCGCATCCCCCGGCTGAACATTCTGTGCCTGCGCAGAGGCGCCCGTGGCCATGGCCAGCGTCAACGCCAATGTCATTTCTGCGAGCCGTGCGTTGTGCGTGTGCATAGCTATCCGATGATTAGGCTGAGCGCTCAATACTACAACGACACTCACCCTGCCCTCAGGCGATGACGGTCGGCAGGGTGATCCAAAATGCTACGCAATCCGGCATCCGCAAATGACGAAGCCCGCGCAAGCATGCGCGGGCCTTCAAATTGCCATGATCGGAGTTCGGGTGAGCGGACTGGGAGTGGAGCTAGGGAGGTGGCCGCTTTTTTCGCGTCTGTGGCCGGGTAAGACGCCCAATCCGCTCAGTGCAACCGCGGTGCAGGGCGCAAGCGGCGCGCGCCGGGCGCGCGCCGCTCATCACGTCTGCCGCTTAGAAGCGATGACGGACACCGACCATACCCACCGTGCTCTTCACGCCGTCGATGAACGCGAAGTCCGTGGCGTAGGAGCCCAGCGCGTACAGGTTCGTACGCTTGGACAGGTTGTACGTGTAGCCGATGCTGTACACGTTCATGGCCGAATCGCCACCGGTCAGCAGATCGCTGTCCGGATCGGCACGTTGCCACGAAGCCAGAATGGTGCTGGCGCCAAGCGGAACGGTCACGCCGACCATGTACGAATTGGCCTTGAAGTCTTCGACGCCAACGTTCGAGCTGAAGCTCTTGGCCTCGGGGCTGCCGCTGCCGAAGGCGTTGATGCTTTGGCCGGTGAACCAGCCGTCACGCGTCTGACCGAAGGCGGCCGCCAGCTTCACGACTTCAAAGTCGTACGAAGCGCCGATGCTCCATGCCTTGGGCGTTGCGTCGTTGTCCAGCTGGGTGGCCGGGTTCAGTTGGTCGTACGTCAGGGCGACGTTCAGCGGGCCGTTCACGTAACGCACGCCAGCGGTGATGGCGCGGGTGTTGTCAGCCGTGCGGAAGCCGGTCTGCGCAGCGGTCGTGTCGGCGATGTTGAACGAGTAGCCGACGCCAGCCTGGAACCCGCCGAACGACGGGGTCGAGTACTGGACCATGTTGTCGTAGCGGACGGTGTTGGCGGCGCTGAACGCGTTGCCGATGTTGGCTTGGCCGTAGCTGGCGCCGAACGGATCGATCGCGCCCAAATACTTGGAAGCGATGTTGGTCTGGCGGCCGAATTCCAGCAGACCCCACGACGAGCTCTTCAGGCCGATGGTGGCTTGGCGGCCGAACAGGCGGCTGCTCTGGCCCGACTGGCCGTTGGCCGAGTTGAAGCCGCTTTCCAGCGTGAACACGGCGGAGAGGCCGTCGCCCAGGTCTTCCGAACCGCGCAGGCCCCAGCGCGAACCGCTGGAGACGCCGTTGCTCATGCCGACCTTGGATTCATGGTAGCCATCGCCCTTGATCCGCTGATAGCCCACGCCCGTATCGATCAAGCCGTACAGCGTCACCGAGGTTTCCGCCTGCGCCATGCCGGACAACGCGGCAAAGATGGCGGTGGCGAACAGAGTCTTTTTCATTACAGATTCCCATTGATGTGAACAGACATGCGCATGTGGCCAGACCCGCATAGCAGGCGGCACAGTGATGCACACGGCGCATGGCAGGAACGGATTCTAGGGACGCAATGTGTCAGTTCTGGGGACACAAGCGATTTCGCAGCAAGAAATGGAAATAATCGCTTTTTTGTGGCGCGACGCCGACAGCGGCGCGCACATCGACCACGCCGGCAGGCGTGTCATGTGCGTATGCTATGAAGACAGTATGCGCGCAAACGTGCGCAGCAATTGGCGCGCATCGTGCGTGGGGACAAGGCCCGCCACCATCGCCGCCACGTCGTGGCCCTCCGCCTCAAACACCGGCGCGCGGCGCGACAGGCACGCCGACATCAGCGTCGGCGAGAACTCGGGATGGAATTGCACCGACCACGCGTTCGGCCCATATCGCAGGACCTGATGCGGATCGTGCCGCGAACGGGCAAGCACTTCGGCGCCCGGCGGCGGCATCAACACGCTTTGCTCATGCGTCAGATTGGCCAGAAAACGCCGCGGCAACGCGCCAAGCAATGCATCGTCGCCAACGTCCGCGCAGAGGTCGATGGCATGCTGGCCGATCTCGCGGCCCTGCGGATGAAAGTCGACGACGCCGCCCAGCGCGTGCGCCATCAGCTGATGGCCGTAGCAGATGCCCAATAGCGGCAACTGCGCGCCATGCGCGCCGCGCAGCCATTCGGCCGTCCGCTCGCTCCAGGGCTCACGATCCGTCACCATGGACCACGATCCCGTCAGCACCGCGCCGGACACGTCATTCCAAGCGGGCAAGGGTTCGTCGTCGTGGGGCTTGAAGACCCGCACCGGCAGGCCCGGGTTCTCAAGCGCGGCCAGCATCCAGTCGGATTGTTCGCCTTGCGCCTGCCGCAAGTCTTCGGGCGGGCGGCCCATCTGAATGATGGCGAGCGGCTTGCGGGTCATGGACAACGATTCTGCGGAAGGGAGAGGATGACGGAGTTTACTTGCCGAACAGGCGCCGCAGACGCTGGGACTCGGCGAGGTTCAGGCGCTTGGCTTCGTCTTCGGCGTAATCCCGCTCGCCGACATCGTAGGACCCTTCGTGCAGGCACTTCTTGCGATTGGCCTTGCACTCGTCGTTGGACCGGGCGGGCGTGGTGGCCGCCATGCTGGCCTTTTCCTCAGCCGTCGGCTTGCTGGAAGAGCAACCCGCCACCAGCGCGACAAAAAACAACGCCGCGCCGCAGCGGCTGATCGTGAATATCGACATTTTCCCGGCCCTACAGAAACGCTATAGCCGCTTTTATAGCAAAGGCGCGCGGGGAAAGACGTGTTAAGTGGTAGCAGACGCGCGGCTTACCAGTGCATGTCCTCAGGCCCGCTCCCCTCACGCGCCCGCTGATCCGCCGCCGTCCAGCGAAGCCGCGCGATACCGCAGCGCCTCGATGACCAGCGCCAACGCCGGCGAGAGCTGCCGGCGATTTGCGTAGTAAAGGTGATAGCCCGGAAACACCGGCCACCAATCCTCCAGCACGGGCGCCAGCCGGCCCGCTTCGATGTGCGGTTTGACCAGGTCATAGGGCACATAAGCCAGGCCCATGCCATCGAGCGCCGCCTGCAGCATCAGGAACGTATTGTTGAACACGGTCTGCCCGTTCACGCGCACGCTCAGCGCGCGTCCATCCTTTTCGAAGTCCCAGGCGTACAGGCCGCCGTGCGTGGGCAGCCGCAGGTTCACGCAACAGTGCTCCGTCAGTTCCTGCGGCGTGGCGGGCAGTGATCTGCCGGCCAGATAGCCCGGCGACGCGGCGACCGCCATGCGCAGGTCGGGCGCGATGCGCACGGCGATCATGTCCTTGTCCACGCGGTTGCCCACGCGAACTCCCGCGTCGAAACGTTGCGCGGCGATGTCGGTCATCGCGTAGTCCACGCTGAATTCGATTTGCACGTCCGGGTACTCCCGCAAAAGCGGCAACAGGCGCGGCCACAGCGCCGTCACGATCGCGTGGTCATGCGCGGTGATGCGTACCGTGCCCGCGGGCTTGTCGCGCATCGCGGTCAGCGACTCCAGCTCCTGCTGTATTTCGCTCAGCCGGGGACTCAGCACACTCAGCAGCCGGGCGCCGGCTTCAGTAGGTGAAACGCTGCGGGTCGTCCGGGTGAGCAACCGCACGCCCAAGCGTGCTTCCAGCGCCAGCATGGCGTGGCTGAGCGCAGACCGCGACAAGCCAAGCTGGGCCGCAGCGCGGGTGAAGCTGCGGGTCTGCGCCACGGCCATGAAGGCATGCAGATCGTTGAGGTTCTCTTTGGGCATTGGTGAATTCCGTGCACCAGGGAATACGTATTTTGCGATCTTCTCATCTAATCCGCCGGATCATACAGTGCGACGGGTGGGCGCCGATGGCGGGTCGGCGCCCCGCCAAACCCGACGTGGCGCGCGGCAAACAGCGCCGCCGCCCAACGAACAGAGGCAGAAAAGCATGCAAAAACACGTAAGCAAGATCGCGGTCTGCGCCGCGCTCGTCCAGACGGCGGCGGCGCAAGCCGGGGAACCGCAGCCCACCGCCTCCCCAGCGGCGCAGCAGATCACACGCGCGGGCGCGCAGGCGTCCATCGCCGGTCCGCATGACTACTTCGCGGGCCGCGCGCGCATCGATCCCGTGTGGGCGGCCGATGAGGACGTCAACGCTTCGGGCGCACTTGTGACCTTCGAGCCCGGGGCACGATCAGCCTGGCACACGCACCCCGCCGGACAGCGGCTTGTGGTGACGTCGGGCGTCGGACTGACCCAGGAATGGGGCAAGCCCGTGCAAGAAATCCGGCCGGGCGACGTGATCCACTGCCCGCCTGGCGTCAAGCACTGGCACGGCGCCACACCTGGCACCGCGATGACGCACCTGGCCGTCACGCCGTCGGTCGATGGCAAGAACGTCACCTGGATGGAGAAGGTCAGCGATGAACAATACGCCTCGCGTTAAAGCGCGGATAACACAATTTCGCAATCGCGCGCTTGCCGCTGCCTTTGGCCTGGCCGCAGTGATCGCCCTGCCCGCCCACGCGCAAGGAGCCTCCAACGTGACAGACAAGACACATACGGCGACGCAGGCCTCGGACTCGCTGTCCGCACGCCAGGCGGCAATCGTGCCCATTGCCGCGTTTGCGGCAGCCGGCGACATCGCGCGGCTGAATGCCGCGCTTGAGCAAGGTCTGGATGCCGGATTGACGGTCAGCGACGCCAAAGAGGTGCTGGTGCAGCTATACGCCTACGCCGGCTTTCCGCGCAGCCTCAATGCTCTGTCCGAACTGATGAAGGTGACGCAGGCCCGCCAGCAACGCGGCATCCAGGACGCGCCCGGCGCCGAGCCCGCCCGGCCGATCCCGCAGGGCGACGCGCTGCTGGCCGCCGGAACGGCCAATCAGACCAAGCTATCCGGCGGCCCGGTCCAGGGCCCCTTGTTCGACTTCGCTCCCGTCGCCAACGAATACCTGCGCACGCACCTCTTTGGCGACATCTTCGAGCGCGACAACCTGGACTGGCAAAGCCGCGAAATTGCGACGGTCAGCATGCTGGCCGCACTGACGGGCGTCGAATCGCAACTGCAATCGCACATGCGGATCAGCATGAACGCGGGTCTGACGGCGCCGCAACTGCGCCAACTCGCCCAGGTGCTGGCGTCACACGTCGACGCGCAGGCGGCCCGCCGCGCAACGGACGCGCTGGACCGCCAATTGCTGGTGCAAGCCGGCAAGTGACGGCAAGGGCCGGTTCCCGCGCAGCCATGACCAGCCCTCAACACTGTCAAATTAGTCCCCTTAATGAACCAACCGGGAATTTTTTGGGCAAAATCCGGGACTTAAGAACAGATCCCGCCACCCGAGGCAAGGCAGGCTTGTCGTGCCCTCCCCCAGGACTCCCTTCATGACGCAATTGCAAATCAACGGCCAGACCAAGGACGTCAACGTCCCAGACGAAATGCCGATCCTATGGGTCCTGCGCGATGAACTGGGCATGACCGGCACCAAATTCGGATGCGGCATGGCCTTGTGCGGCGCCTGTACGGTGCATATCGACGGCACGCCCGTGCGCTCCTGTTTGACACCCGTGTCTGCGGCCTCTGGCCGCCAGCTCTCGACCATCGAAGGCATGGAAGCCGATCCGGTCGGCCAGGCGGTGCAAGCGTCCTGGATCAGCAACAACGTCGCGCAATGCGGCTATTGCCAGGCCGGCCAGATCATGACGGCGGTAAGCCTGTTGAAGGCGACTCCCAACCCAACCGAACAACAGATCGCGGACGCCATGAGCGGCAACATCTGCCGCTGCGGCACGTACCCGCGGATCCTCGCGGCCATTCAGCAGGCCGCAGCCCGCCTCGCCCAAGGAGGCAAGCAATGACCGCCGCCGTTCAGCATTCGCGCCGCGCCTTCCTGCAGGGCAGCCTGGGCGTACTTACGCTCGCCGTCACCGCAAAGGGATGGGTCACCGCGGCGGTGGCCGCCGAGCCGGCTGCCAAAGCATACGGCGCCGACAGCATGCCCGGCGGCACCGTGGACGATCCGCTCGTCTTCGTCAGCATTGCTGCCGATGGCGCCGTCACCATCGTGGCGCACCGTGCCGAGATGGGCACCGGCGTGCGCACCAGCCTGCCGATGGTGGTGGCCGACGAAATGGAAGCACGCTGGGAACGCGTGAAGGTCGTGCAGGCCCCCGCCGACGAGTCCCGCTACGGCAACCAGAACGTCGACGGTTCGCGCAGCATGCGCCATTTCCTGATGCCGATGCGGCGTGTGGGCGCGGCCGCCCGGCAGATGCTCGAAGCGGCCGCGGCGGCGCGGTGGTCCGTGCCCATTGCCGAGGTCAAAGCCGAACAGCACGAAGTGCTGCATGGGCCGAGCGGCCGCCGTCTTTCGTATGGCGACCTGGCGGCGGACGCGGCCAAGCAGCCCGTGCCTGCGGGCAACGCCCTCAAACTCAAGGCCCGGTCCGAATTCCGCTACATCGGCAAGGATCAGGTGCGCCTGGTCGACCTTGAAGCCATCGGCAAAGGCCAGGCGATCTACGGCATGGACATGCGCCTGCCCGGCATGGTCTACGCCGTCGTTGCGCGCCCGCCCGTCGTGGGCGGCCGGGTGCGGCGCGTCGACAGCGCCAAGGCGCTCGCCGTGCCCGGCGTGCTGAAGGTCGTTGAAATTCCCGCCATGCAAGGGGCGCCCGCCTTCCAGCCGCTGGGCGGCGTGGCGGTCGTGGCGCGCAACACCTGGGCCGCCCGCCAGGGGCGCGACGCGTTGCAGATCGAATGGGACGACGGCCCGAACGGCGACTATGACTCCGCCGCCTACCAGCAGACGCTGCAGGCGGCGGCGCGCGCGCCCGGCAAGACGATGCGCAACCAGGGCGACGCCGCGAATGCCTGGGCCAACGCGCCGGAAGCCGAGCGCGTGTCCGCGGAGTACTACGTCCCGCACCTGGCCCACGCGTCGATGGAGCCGCCCGTCGCTACCGTGCAAATCCAGGGCGATCGCGCCGAGGTCTGGACGTCCATCCAGAATCCGGTCGCTGCCCGGGATGCCATGGCCGCGCGCCTGAAGCTGGAGCCCGCCAACGTCAAGGTCAACGTGCTGCTGCTGGGCGGCGGTTTCGGCCGCAAGTCCAAGCCCGATTTTGTGGACGAAGCGGCCATCGTCGCCCGCGCCATGCCCGAAGGCACGCCGGTCAAGCTGGTCTGGACCCGCGAAGACGACATCCATCACGACTACCTGCACACGGTCTCGGTCGAGCGCCTGGAAGCCGTCATGAACACGCAGGGGCAGGTCCAGTCCTGGCTGCACCGCAGCGCCTCCCCCACCATCGCGTCGTTGTTTGCGCAAGGCGCCAAGGGGCAGCAGATGTTCGAGTCCGCCATGTCGGCGATCAACATGCCCTATCGCATTCCGAATGTGCGCGTGGAAACCGCCGAAGTCGAAGCCCATGCGCGCATCGGCTGGTTCCGATCCGTCGCCAACATTCCGCATGCCTTCGCGGCCCAGTGCTTCATCGACGAACTCGCGCATCGCGCGGGCAAGGATCCTCAGGCATTCGCGCTGGAACTCATTGGCCCCGCGCGCCAGATCGATCCCGGCACGTTGGCTGACACGTGGAACTACACCGAATCGCCTGAACGCTACCCCTACGACACCGGCCGCCTGCGCGGGGTGATCGAGGCCGCGTGCAAAGGCGCGGGCTGGGGCCGCACATTGCCGAAGGGGCATGGGCTGGGGCTGGCCTTCTGCTACAGCTTCATGAGCTACACCGCCACGGTGGTCGAGGTGGCGGTGGACGACAAGGGCGAGATCCGCGTCGTCGCCGTGGACATGGCGATGGACTGCGGCCCGCAGATCAACCCCGAACGCATCCGCGCGCAGATGGAAGGCGGCGCCATCATGGGGCTGAGCCTGGCGCTGACCAGCGAGATCACCTTTGAAAAAGGCCGCGTCAAGCAAAGCAACTTCCACGACTACGAGGTGCTGCGGCACAACGCCTCGCCGCGCATGATCCGCACGCATCTGGTCAACGACGACCACGCGCTGCCGCCGGGCGGCGTGGGCGAACCGCCAGTGCCGCCCGTCGCCCCCGCGCTGTGCAACGCGATCTTCGCTGCGACGGGCAAGCGGATCCGTACCCTGCCGGTCCGCAAGCTGGCATAAGCGGAAAACCAACCTATGACAGAATCAGGGCCCTCCGCCATGAACGCCTTATTGATCCGCAGGGAGCACGCCCATGGAAAGCGTTGATGTCCGCGTGCTGAGCGCGGCGCGCGACTGGCAGGAGGCCGGCCATCGCATGATGCTGGCCACGGTCGTCAAGACGTGGGGCTCGTCGCCGCGGCCCGTGGGATCCATGATGGTGCTGCGCGAGGACGGCCGTTGCATCGGCTCGGTGTCCGGCGGCTGCATCGAGGACGACCTGATCCACCGCTACACGCGGGCTTACGGCGACGGAAGCATTCCGCAATCGGCGCCCGAACTCGTCCGCTACGGCGTCACCGCCGACGAGGCGCACCGGTTCGGACTGCTTTGCGGCGGGACGCTTGAACTGCTTCTGGAATTTGGACCGGACGGCGGAATGCTGAATGAACTGGTCCGCCGGCTCGAGGCCGGCCAGCTCGTACAGCGGACGGTCGATTGCGCCAGCGGCGCTGTCACGCTGAGCGATGCCTCGGCGCCGGAGGCCCTGCATTTCGATGGCGTCACCCTGTCCAGCACGCTAGGCCCGCAGTACAGACTGTTGCTGATCGGCGCAGGCTCGCTGGCCGAGTACGTCGCCACCATGGCGCTGTTCAATGATTTTGCGGTCACCGTGTGCGATCCGCGCATCGAGCATCTGGGCACATGGTCCGTCGAGGGCGTGGCATTCACCACCGAAATGCCCGACGACGCAGTGCGCGCGCTGAACCCGGATTCCCGCACGTGCATCGTGGCGCTCAGCCATGACCCCAAACTTGACGACATGGCGCTGCTGGAAGCGCTGCATAGTCCCGCCTTCTACGTCGGCGCCATCGGCTCGCGCCGTAACGCCGCCAGCCGCCGGCAACGGTTCATCGAGCACCTGGACGAAACCGAAGCATCCATGCAGCGGCTGCACTCGCCAGTCGGACTGCACATCGGCAGCAAGACGCCGGCCGAAATCGCGGTGAGCGTGATGGCGCATATTCTGGCTGTGAAAAATGGCGTGATGACGGGATAGCGGCGCGGCCGTTCGCAAGCGATGTGTACCTGTCTATACTAGGAACCGCATTTTTCCTTGCTTACGTGTCGCACTCCCAGGATCCCGCCCGTGGCCGCTTCTCCCCCCCGTTTGCCCGTCCCGGCCAATGCCCTGCCCGCCCCGCTGTACGCGCAGGTCAAGCAGATGATCGCGCAGCAGATCCGCAGCGGCGCCTGGCCTGCGCATTACCGCGTGCCGTCCGAAGCCGAGCTGGTCGATGAACTGGGATTCAGCCGCATGACGATCAACCGCGCGCTGCGCGAACTGACCGCCGAAGGCCTGCTGGTGCGGATGCAAGGCGTCGGCACGTTCGTCGCGCAGCCCAAGGCGCGCTCGGCGCTGTTCGCCGTGAACAACATTGCCGACGAAATCGCGGCGCGCAACCACCGCCACCACAGCCGTGTCGTGCGGCTGGCCGAAGAACCGGCCGGCGCCGAGCAAGCTCAGGCGTTGGACATCCGCGCAGGCCAGCCGGTGTTCCATTCACTGATCGTCCACTACGAAGACGACGTACCCATCCAGCTTGAAGACCGCTACGTCAATGTCCGTCTGGCGCCCGACTACCTGCAGCAGGACTTCACGCAAAGCACGCCGTACGAATACCTGACCCGCGTGGCGCCGTTGAGCGCGGGCGAGCACGTGGTCGAAGCCATTCTCGCCAAGCCGCGCGAATGCCAGTTGCTGCAGATCGACCGCGAAGAACCCTGCCTGCTGATCCGCCGGCGCACCTGGTCCGGCGACCGCGCGGTGACACTGGCCCGCCTGATCCATCCGGGTTCACGCCACCGGCTGGAAGGCAAGTTCACAACGTGACGTTCACCGCTTTCCGCACGCTGTACCTATGACGCGACGAGTCGCGTCCGACTGAACTGCAACGCGCCCGTGCGGCGCCCTCCCGCATGACTTTTCCCATGCCGAAATCTCACAGGTTTCGGCATTTTTCATTGGGGTAATCCCTCAGTTCAAAATCAGTCATCTGCTATTGTATATACAACCATAGTCGTCTTAAGATCTGCTCACCTTGGCGCTGGATCACAGCGCGCCTTGACCCGATCCAGGAGACTTCACTTGAACCCATCCCCCCGATTCCGCGACGCCGTCATCCGCGCCCCGCGCGGCAGCCAGCTCAACACCAAAAGCTGGCTGACCGAAGCGCCCTTGCGCATGCTGATGAACAACCTCGACCCCGATGTGGCCGAAAACCCGAACGAGCTCGTCGTCTACGGCGGCATCGGCCGCGCGGCCCGCGACTGGGATTGCTACGACAAGATCGTTGAATCGCTCAAGGCCCTGAACGACGACGAAACCCTGCTCGTGCAATCGGGCAAGCCGGTAGGTGTTTTCAAGACACACGCCAACGCGCCGCGTGTCCTGATCGCCAACTCCAACCTTGTCCCGCACTGGGCCACCTGGGAACACTTCAACGAACTGGACGCCAAGGGCCTGGCCATGTACGGCCAGATGACCGCGGGCAGCTGGATCTACATCGGCAGCCAGGGCATCGTCCAAGGCACGTACGAAACCTTTGTCGAAGCCGGCCGCCAGCATTACGGCGGCAACCTGTCCGGGCGCTGGGTGCTGACCGCCGGCCTGGGCGGCATGGGCGGCGCGCAGCCGCTGGCCGCCACCCTGGCCGGCGCGTGCTCCCTGAACATCGAATGCCAGCAAAGCCGCATCGACTTCCGCCTTCGCACCCGCTACGTGGACGAACAGGCAGCCAACCTGGACGACGCGCTGGCCCGCATCGCCAAACACACGCAGGCCGGCCGCGCCGTGTCCATCGCGCTGTGCGGCAACGCCGCCGAGATCCTGCCCGAACTCGTGCGCCGCGGCGTCAAGCCCGACATGGTCACCGACCAGACCAGCGCGCACGACCCCTTGAACGGCTACCTGCCCGCCGGCTGGTCGTGGCAGGAATACCGCGACCGTGCGCAGCGCGAGCCGGCGGCGGTCATCAAGGCCGCCAAGCAATCCATGGCCGTGCACGTTCAAGCCATGCTGGCTTTCCAGCGCCAGGGCGTCCCCACCTTCGACTACGGCAACAACATCCGCCAGATGGCCAAGGAAGAGGGCGTCGCCGACGCGTTCGACTTTCCCGGCTTCGTTCCGGCCTACATCCGTCCGCTTTTCTGCCGGGGTGTGGGCCCCTTCCGTTGGGCTGCGCTGTCCGGCGACCCGCAAGACATCTACAAGACCGACGCCAAGGTCAAGGAACTGATTCCCGACGACGCCCACCTGCATCATTGGCTCAACATGGCCCGCGAGCGCATCAGCTTCCAGGGCCTGCCCGCGCGCATCTGCTGGGTCGGCCTGGGCGAGCGCGCCAAACTGGGCCTGGCGTTCAACGAAATGGTGCGGTCGGGCGAACTGTCGGCGCCCATCGTCATTGGACGCGACCACCTCGATTCCGGCTCGGTCGCCAGCCCCAACCGCGAAACCGAATCCATGCGCGACGGCTCGGACGCCGTGTCCGATTGGCCGCTGCTCAACGCCCTGCTCAACACCGCCAGCGGCGCGACGTGGGTGTCACTGCACCACGGCGGCGGCGTCGGCATGGGCTTCTCGCAGCACGCCGGCATGGTCATCGTGTGCGACGGCACCGATGCCGCCGCCGAGCGCATCGCCCGTGTGCTGACCAACGACCCTGCCACGGGCGTGATGCGGCACGCGGATGCCGGCTACCAGATCGCCATCGACTGCGCACACGAACACGGCTTGAACCTGCCCATGGTGACCGGCAAGCGCTGATACCCGCGCGGCGCAGCCTCGCGATGGACTGGCCCGCGCAACAGACGGCATGACAACGATAGCAAGCAGCCGGATCACCGGCGTAGGAGAAAGAGGAATGGAATTGCATGTGAAACCGGGCCGCTTGACGCTGGCCGACCTGCGGCGCGCCTATCAGCAGCCCGTTAGCCTGACGCTGGATCCGGGCGCCGCGCGGGGCATCGACGCCAGCGTGGCCACGGTTGAACGCATCATCGCCGAAGGCCGCACCGTCTACGGCATCAATACGGGCTTTGGCCTGTTGGCCTCGACCAAGATCGCGCGCGAAGACCTGCAGGCGTTGCAGACCTCGCTGGTCCGCTCGCATGCAGCCGGCGTGGGCGAGGCGCTGGACGACGCCATGGTGCGGCTCATCATGGTGCTCAAGATCAACAGCCTGGCTCGCGGTTATTCCGGCGTGCGCCGCCATGTCATCGACAGCCTGATCGCGCTGGTCAACGCGGGCGTGTACCCGCACATTCCGCTCAAGGGTTCGGTGGGCGCCTCGGGCGACCTGGCCCCGCTCGCGCACATGTCGATGGTCCTGCTGGGCGAAAGCCAGGCACGCTACCAAGGCGAATGGCTGCCCGCGCGTGAGGCGCTGGCGCGCGCGCGCCTCGCGCCGCTCACGCTGGCCGCCAAGGAAGGGCTGGCCCTCTTGAACGGCACCCAGGTGTCCACCGCGTTCGCGCTGCGCGGCCTGTTCGAAGCGGAAGACATGATGGCGGCAGGTCTGGTGTGCGGCAGCCTGAGCGTCGAGGCCATGCTGGGCTCGCGCGCCCCCTTCGACGCCCGCATCCACGCCGCGCGCGGGCAGCTTGGACAGATCGACGTCGCCGCCGTCTACCGCAGCCTTTTGGGCGACGACAGCGAAGTCGGCCACTCCCACGCCGATTGCGGAAAGGTGCAGGACCCCTACTCGCTGCGCTGCCAGCCCCAGGTGATGGGCGCCTGCCTCACGCAGATCCGCCACGCCGCGCAGGTACTGGAAATCGAATCGAACGCCGTGTCCGACAACCCGCTCGTGTTCGTCGAGCAAGGCGACGTCATCTCCGGCGGCAACTTCCATGCCGAACCCGTGGCGCTGGTCGCCGACAACCTGGCGCTGGCGCTCGCCGAAATCGGCGCCCTGGCCGAACGGCGCATCGCGCTGATGATGGACAAGCACATGTCGCAGTTGCCGCCATTCCTGGTGCGCAAGGGCGGCGTCAACTCGGGTTTCATGATCGCCCAGGTGACGGCGGCGGCACTGGCAAGCGACAACAAGGCACTGGCGCATCCGGCCAGCGTGGACAGCATGCCCACGTCGGCCAACCAGGAAGACCATGTGTCGATGGCGCCCAACGCGGGCAAGCGGCTATGGGCCATGGCCGACAACGTCCGCGACATCCTGGCCATCGAATGGCTGGGCGCTTGCCAGGGCCTGGACTTCCGCGCAGGGCTCAAGACGTCGCCGCAGCTTGAAGCCGCGCGCCGCGCGCTACGCGAGAAAGTGCCCCACTACGAAGAAGACCGCTTCTTCGCGCCCGACATCGCAGCGGCCAGCGGCCTGATCGCCGCGCAAGTCATGAACGGCCTGATGCCGGCCGGTCTGCTGCCCAGCCTCTGACGCTGCCACCCCGGCCGGAAGCATCCGGCCGTCATTGCCTCGCCGCGCGTACGGGCCCATCAGAAGGCAGCTGCGCGGCGTTCCACGCGAGATCGACCAAGGAACCGAGAGAGACAACAATGCAAGCATCCTCGCAGTCAGACACACCGGCAGAAGCGCAGACCCTCAAACGCGGGCTGAACGCCCGCCACATCCGCTTCATGGCATTGGGCTCGGCCATCGGCACGGGCCTTTTCTATGGGTCGGCCAAGGCAATCCAGGCGGCCGGCCCCTCGGTGCTGCTTGCCTACCTGGTCGCCGGCGCCGCCGTCTATATGGTCATGCGCGCCCTGGGTGAGATGGCGGTGCGCAACCCGGTGTCCGGGTCGTTCGGCCACTACGCCACGCAATACCTGGGGCCGCTGGCTGGCTTCCTGACCGGTTGGACCTATGCGTTCGAGATGATCATTGTCTGTCTGGCCGACATCACCGCGTTCGGCCTGTACATGGGGTTCTGGTATCCCGACGTGCCCCGATGGATCTGGGTCCTGTCCATCGTCTTCTTCATCGGCGCTATCAACCTGCTTTCCGTGAAGGTATTCGGCGAACTGGAGTTCTGGCTGTCGCTGCTGAAGGTAGGCGCCATCCTCGCGATGATCGCCGGCGGCCTGGGCATCATGCTGTTCGGCATGGGGATGGGCGCGGACAGCGTTGCAACCGGCGTGCACAACCTGTGGGAGCACGGCGGCTTCATGCCCAACGGCGTGGGCGGGCTGATTGCATCGCTGGCCGTAGTAGTGTTCGCCTTTGGCGGCATCGAGATCATCGGCATCACCGCCGGCGAAGCCAAGGACCCCGGACGCACCCTTCCCCGCGCCATCAACGCGGTGCCCATGCGCATCCTGCTGTTCTACGTGCTGACGCTGTTCGTGCTGATGTCGATCTTCCCGTGGACGCAGATCGGCAGCCAAGGCAGTCCCTTCGTGCAGATCTTCGACAGCCTCGGCATCAGCTCCGCCGCCACCATCCTGAACATCGTCGTGATCTCGGCGGCCGTATCCGCCATCAACAGCGACATCTTCGGCGCGGGCCGCATGCTGTTCGGCATGGCCCAGCAAGGCCAGGCGCCGCGCGGCTTTGCCTCGGTATCGGCCAATGGCGTGCCGTGGATGACGGTGGTGGTAATGACGGTGGCGCTGCTCTTGGGCGTACTGCTGAATTATCTGATCCCGGAAGATGTTTTCTTGCTGATCGCCTCCATCGCCACGTTCGCCACGGTGTGGGTGTGGCTGATGATCCTGCTGTCGCAGGTGGCGATGCGCCGCAAGATGAGCCCGGAGGAAATCTCGCAGTTGAAGTTCCCCGTCCCGCTCTGGCCCGCTGCCCCTTTGATGGCGATTGCCTTCATGGCCTTCGTGATTGCGGTCCTGGGCTACTTCCCAAGTACACAGGCGGCGCTCGGCGTGGGCGCGGTCTGGATCGCGCTGCTTTGCCTGGCCTATCGCTTCTGGGTACATCCCAAGCGCCCGACGGAACGGCAGCCGGTGCCCGCGCCCCAGGATTCGGATTGAACGACGCGGCGCCGGCGCATGTGTTTGGCCGGCGCCTGCACCAAGGAGAAATGCATGAGACAGGTCTGGCGACATTGCCACGCCGCCACGATGGCCGGCGGCACCTATTCCGTAATCAACAACGCGGCCATCGTGACCCGCGCCGATCGCATCGAATGGATCGGCCCGGCTTCCGAACTGCCCGCCGTCGATGCCGCGCACGTCCATGATCTTGGCGGCGCGTGGGTCACGCCCGGCCTCGTCGATTGCCACACCCACCTGGTATTCGGCGGCGACCGCAGCCGCGAGTTCGAACAGCGCCTGCAAGGGGTCGACTACGCCACTATTGCAGCCCAAGGCGGCGGCATCGCCAGCACCGTACGCGCCACACGCGCAGCAACCGAAGACGAACTGTTCGCCAGCGCCCATCGCCGTGCGCTGCATTTGCTGCGTGATGGCGTCACGACGTTGGAGATCAAATCGGGATACGGACTTGATCTGGAGAATGAACGCAAGATGCTGCGCGTGGCAAGGCACCTGGGTCAGACGCTGCCGCTGACCGTGCGGGCAACCTGCCTGGCCGCGCACGCGCTGCCGCCGGAGTTCGCAGGACGTCCGGATGCATACATCGACGAAGTTGCGCTGACCATGCTGCCGGCGCTGGCGGCCGAGGACCTGGTCGATGCCGTGGATGCCTTTTGCGAACACCTGGCATTCACGCCGGCGCAGGTGGAACGGGTGTTTCAGGCAGCCGCCCGGCTGAACCTGCCCGTGAAACTGCATGCGGAACAACTGTCCTCGCTGCATGGCGCGAGTCTGGCGGCGCGATATGGGGCGCTGTCTGCCGATCATCTGGAATATCTGACCGAATCCGATGTGCTGGCAATGGCCAAGGCGGGGACGATGGCGGTGCTGTTGCCAGGCGCGTTCTATGCGCTGCGGGAGACGCAGTTGCCGCCGGTGGATCTGCTGCGCCAGCACGGCGTGCCGATCGCGATTTCGACGGATCTGAATCCGGGGACGTCGCCGGTGCTGTCGTTGCGGTTGATGCTGAGCATGGCGTGTACGTTGTTCAGGATGACGCCGGAAGAGGCGCTGGCCGGGGTGACGCTGAATGGGGCGAGGGCGTTGGGGTTGTCAGCGACGCACGGGACGCTGGAGGTGGGGAAGGTGGCGGATTTTGTGGCTTGGGAGATCACGCATCCGGCGGAGCTGGCGTATTGGGTGGGTGGGGATGTGGCGAAGCGGGTGGTTCGGCATGGGGCGATGCTCGACGTTTCGGCGCTTTAGCATCCTGGACTGCGCCGTCGAGGATTACGAAAGCTCCCAGCCATGGCGTCCGCCACACCCACCGAGAGACCGCAAGCCTGCATGTCAGCAACTGACTTTGCCGGTCGACGTACTAGCAATCAGGCTTGCTCCGCATGTGGTCTTCATCCCCTCCAGCGCAGTAGGGATACCACCTATTTTGTAAGCGGCACTTCCCTCTGCGATGGCGAAGACGCCATTGCACCTGGGGCACGAAACCTTGTGCCCCACACCGGCCAACGGCCTCCCGTTGAAGTTGGTGTGTTCAAAGCCCTCCAGCACCACGCCGCCATGATCGGTGCTGTCGCCCTTGCGAATAACGTTGGGCATCGCTACGCCTCCTTCTACTGGACCTAGTTGGTCTTCGGACCCAATGGGCCGCCGCCGGGAAGCCCCGCAATAAAGTCATCGAGCATGCGCTGCTCCCGAGCGACCACCGCCGGGTCTCGATAGCGCGGCGCGCTTCGCTCCTGCGCCCGCTGATAATCATTGACTTGTTGACCGTGCCAGGCCTTGAACTCCGGAGAAGGCGCTTCAGACATCGGCGCGTGCTGAGGCCGCAACGCCACGTCAAACGGGTCGTCATCAGGCTGCTTTCCTGGCGATGGCGGGCTAATGGCGATGAAGGTTGCACGGTCCGTGCGGCGCAACGGCACCACCACGCTGCTATCGGCGTTGAGGTAGCTTGCCATCGTGGCCAGCGCCAATCCGACAAACGGCGATGCAGCGCCCGTGTCACCCAGCCGCTGGGTCAGGTCATAACTTTGAGCCGAGTCGAGCAGATCCACCGGATGCTGAGCCGCATGCAACGCCGGGGCCAGTTCGGCGATAGCGCCAGACGGTTTTCCCGTGTCGAAGAATGCCCGCGCAGGTGCCGCGCCCAGCGCCGAAACCGCCTGATCCCAGCCGTCGGCAAGCGCCCTATCGCGTGAAGCGCCCTTGAGCGGGATCGAGCTCTTTCCGTCCTGATGCAAGGAAACCGTCACCGGCCGATGCAACCGCGCCAGCACCTTCAGGCGATCCCACTGCTTGAAGCCGCGTTGCGTGATCGGGGTGGGGAAAAACGGGCTGGGCTTGAAGGCATGTGGCGGCGTACGCTCCCAACCGGTAAACGCCGGGTCAATGGAGTCGGGCTTGGACTGCGTGTACTTGGCGAACTCGCGCAGCCAGCCGATGCGTTCGGGGCGGGCGACGACCAGCGCCACCACGCTATCAGTCAGCTCGCCTGGTTGGCGGGGGCCCGTGCCGAGGCCAATAGGCTTCTCGCCGTGACTCATCAAGATGCGAGCCATGTTGTAGCCCTCGACGACATACAGCAATAGCGCTGGCATGTCAGGGTTCTGCTCGAAGACGCCAAAGACTGCCTCGATCACGGCTTCTGGTGTGTCGTTGCAGATGACGCCGTTCTTTAACTGTGTAATCCGGTGCCAGTGCAGCCCCGCGTCTCCGAGCTCCAGGCTGGCCATATCGTTCAACATTTTGGCTGCTTCCTCGGGAAATAGCCGCAGACGTTCCGCATTGGGGTTATAGCCTCGCACTACCGTTATGGCGGGAATTCGCCAGCGCTCCGGGAAGCTTCTCAGCGCGAGCTCGGTCGCGTTGGAAATTCGCTGTTGCCAGGCCATGTCTTTGAGCGTTGCATCGATTGGATAGTCCCAGGGGTCCATTGGCAGAGCCGATCCAAGATGCAACGTGTTGGGCTGGCTCGCGTTTTGTTCCTGCAACTGAGCCCAGACCTGACCTTGTCGGAAGACATCAATGCTGACTCCCACACGAACGACATCTAGGGTCTCAAGGCGTGGAGACGTAATCGGAGCGTTGAAATACATATGAGTACCCGACGGTAGCGTGTCAGCAGGAATAGGTTGCCTAGGTCTGTCGATAGGCGGTAATGGACAAGAGATGGCGGCCAGTGGATGTGCAGGGATGTCGGCTGCAAAAGCGGCTCCGCTGACCACTGCCAGGAGTGCGAGCATGCTCGCGCAGTTCGATAGCCGCCTCATCGATATGCTCCAGGCTTTCCGGACACGGTGTGCACGCTACGCTCGCGCTCGCTGACGGTCTCACTCACGACCAGAATTGGGATGGGTGCGCTTAGGGTGCTCCCCGGGAGAAATCCTCCACCGGCCGACCCCGCAATTCCGGCAGCATTCTGCTCCGGCAGCCGGTTGCTGCGATATAGATCAGTCGCATCGATCAAGCGCTTATTGATTTCGTTTTCGGCCCTATATAGTGCGACAAGCGCATTATTGGGCTGGTCAACTTCACTCGAATTCAACGCGGTCTCATCTCGACCGTCTCTGTAGTTCTTTTTCCAGCTAAGCCGCCAATCCGCCACCCTGCATAAATAGGCATAAAACACTTCATCGTCAATGCTGCAGGCCTGCCCGATGGCCAGGTCATACGCCACCGCGCGCCGGCTGTGCATGGCGCTCATTGGAATGGCGGAGTGAAACGAGATTGCTTCGTTGCTGCCAGCCGGCGCATCCATCATCCGCCTCCGTGCCTGGTTCGGCGTCTCCTCGAACACGGCGTTGTACCGCCCATGCCCCAACGGCTTGACGTGCGCGACGCGATGCCAATCGGCAGCCCACTCGCTGTTCTCCTCATCCAGATAGGGATTGCGGCTCAGGTCATTCAGGTCAGTCGCCTTTTCCTCCAGCGCCCGCTGCAGCGCCGGGCCGCGCAGACTGTCCGTCGAAAGCGTCATCACGCGCATAGTGTGGACACCGATGCCACCGTTTGTGATGGAGATCGACGCGTCGATGGGGTCGGTAGCGGTCCATACAGGCTTGATGCCCCGGGCCCCTTGGCGATCCAGCGTCGTGCCGCCCCCAACAAAATCCGGCAGGAATGGAACCGGCAAGGCGGGCGCCTGAATGGTGACGGTCTGGCCTATTGAGAAGTTGGCGTTCGCGACCGTCGCGCGTCCGGAACCGAGTTCGGTGCCTTCCCAGGTGCGCTCGCCCTTCCCTGCGCCCCGCTGCCCCAACAGCGTGTACAGATAGGAAGGGGGACGCCCGACCTCCTCACCTTTGCCATCGCGTTCGCGCGTCGTGAAAACGCGCTGGAAGAAGCGACCGCCAAGCGCTGACAGCGCGGGAACCAGTATCTTGCGGTAGTCGATGTCATCCGCACTCGTCTGGTAGGCCGGGTTGTATGGCCTCGTCGCAGACGTTTCCGGGATAAAGGCGTTATAGCTTGCGGCTTGCCCCACCCCCTGCCAGCCAATCCCCTGAATGTTTGCCATCCCGACCGTCTGATCCTGCGGCGAGAAGTACAGAAACACGCCACCTCGGTTGTCTCGCTCTGCAAATGTGATCGCCTTCCCATCGATCGAGGTTTCACATTGCTGCCCCGTCCAGCGAAGGCCGCCGATGCAGCTATCCTTGCTGGCATCGGTCATATCTGCCAAGGACGGCGTCTGATGGGGACTTCGGCCGATAAGGTTGACGATGTTGCTGAGCGTCTTTACGCGCGCCGGCGTCGTCTGCTGGGCTTCGGCCAGCTCTCTGCGCTCGAAGAATGTTTCCGCCAGGCTGTAGGGCGGGCTCATCATGACAAAACCATCGATAGGCCGCAAACCTTCATCGTGGAGCATGGCATTGGCCAGCATTGTGATGAGATTGCCCTGGCTATGCCCGACCACATTGATGGTGTCGTCTTCGCCCGAGCGGCCATCGGGATGCCGATAGGCACGGATGATCCGGACCAACATCGCCAGCCGTTGCGCCGCCAGCACCATGTAACGCCGCGACGGCGCCGGAAACAGCGGATGGTCGGGAGATCCAAACATCAAATTTGCCGGCAGCCCCGCCACCTTGCCGGAAAATCCACGGCCAAACATGTCCGGCAGAGTCGTTGTGGCATTGGCAAAAAAGCCACCTTCCTTTGTCCCGGTCTTGTCCAACCGGTTGCCGAAGCGGTCCAGCCATTCGCCATGGGGAGTGTGCTTCTGGATTCTGCCTTCCTCTTCTCGAAAGCCCCAATAGAAAGGAATCACCACACTGCGCGAATGACCGCCCTGCTTGCCCGCCGTCGGTCGGCGACGGTAGTACACCGCATCGGGATTCGGCGCTTTCCCGTCATCGTCCTTCGGAGATGTGTAGAGGGCCGGATTGAGCGCAGCCGGACTGCGCTCGCCCCGCTTGGTGAACAGATGGTCCAGACGTTCGTTCAACCCCGTGCAGATCCCGGTTTCCAGGTCGTCGTAAGCACCCGCCAGATCGTTGACCCCGTGAATCAGGATCACGATGCAAGGCTTGGGCTGCTGCTTTTGCACGTAAGCGTCTGTCGCATTGGGCGCGACGATGGCGCGGGTCTTTCCGGTGATGGGGGGTGAGTGCATTTAGTGAAACTCCCTCTTGTTCTTTCCGGCGGCGCGCAGGGCACCTCAATCCATTTGAGGCACTTTTCGCCGCCCTGGAAAATTCGTCACACTTGCGTGTCTTTGTCAGCCACCACCTTCGTTGCGGCTACCGATAGCGCTGAGGGCAATGCTCCCGAGCCATTTCGGAGAAGCAACGCAAGGGAAGCAATGTGCATCGCCCCCATTTCCACGAGGTCGGTGGCACCCTCCGTATCGGTGACGCCATCAATCACGTCCCCATTGCTGAGGGTGATTCTGTATGGCTGCCCGGCGGCCGGTCGTTCGCCATCGGGCAACGTCAATACAAATCGCCTCTGAGTCGATCCGACATCGAACTGAGGTAACGTCCCGGATTCGCTCGCCGCACCCACCCAGTCGTAGCTACCCGCTTTGAAGGTCATTGCCCCCGGGCAGCCATACTCGAGGTTGCCGCCCTGCATCTTGATGTAGGCGCCCTGACACAGCAGCGTGATGTGCTTGTCGGCGGACACCAGGACATGTTCGTTGCTGGCGCTGACCACGACGCTTTTGTCAGCCTGCAGGTGTATCGACTCTTGCTGCGCCTGGATCCGCACCTGCCCTTGATGCGCAATGTGGCGCAGATCGCCCGCGTGCGTGAATTGACTGATACCTTGCCCGGCATTCATGACAAGGGATTGGCCTGCCGTGAGATGCTGATTCTGCTCAGCTACCGTATCCAGATGCTCGCCCGCCGCAAGCGTGATGGAGCGCGGTGACGCTGCCGCAATGCCTGCAGGGCTGCTTAAGCCGATGAGCGGTTGCCCGCCGTTCCCGCCGCTCTCATCGTTGGCACCCTGCCCCATGTCCCGGACGGCGTTGGACAATGCGGCCTGGGGGCCCGGGTCGTGCGGCAGGTTTTGATGCTGTCCGGCGTACTCGCCCAAGTTTCTCGCCAGCTCAAGCGCGCTCTCCAGGCATTGGACCAGTTCGGTGCGCGCGAGCTGTCCTGCCTGGGCGCCGGGTTGTTCATCGGTGGTGATCAACAGCCCCTGTGCGGCACGCAGGGCGCCCCGCAGGTCGGTACGCAGCTCAAACCCCTCACCTCGGGGTTGCCCACCGCGGGGCCGCGGGTGAGTCAGGTAGCCAAGGTGCAGATGACTGGCGCCATGATCGTTCATCAGCGCGGCGCTGATTTGAGACGTGGTGTCGTCCAGCCGTAGCTCGCTGGCGCGGTTGCCCTTGTGTTCCTTGCTTTTGACGGTTGCCAGTTCTTTGAACTTGGGCAATTCGTACGGCGGCAACTGCAAGCGGTTGTAGGCCCTTCCCATGATGATTGGCTGATCCATGTCCCCATCCAGGAACTGGACGATGACCTCCTGGCCAATACGCGGAATGGCCATGTGGCCCCAGGTGGCGCCGGCGATGTTCTGCGACACGCGGATCCAGCAGGAGCTGTGTTCGTCCTGATTCCCCTGGCGATCCCACGGGAACTGAACCCTCACCCGTCCGTACTCGTCGGTATAGATTTCCTCATTGGGCGGACCGACTACAACGGCGTTCTGGGGGCCATCGATGCGTGGCCTGGGCAGCGGTTCGGCGCGCCACTCGGCATCGTCAGGCACCAGATCGGCCTCGTACTGGTAGTGGGTACCCAACTTTGCATCGGCGCTCTCCTCGGCCTGGCTGCTGTACTGCGTGCCACGATGGACGATGCGAACAGGGCGCCACCCGCGATTCATGTCTTCCCGGGGATGGCCGATCAGCGTGAAGGAGATGCCGGGCTGCAAGCGCGGGTCGTCGCCTTCAACCCGAGCGATGCGCGCATCTCGGCGATGGCCGCGCAGGCGGCTTTCGGCGAAAGGTTTGCCCGTCTCGTCGAACTTTGCACGGGCCGGGTAATCGTAGCGCTCGTAGCGGTGGCCTTGATGGTCCAGGTCCCGACCGTCGCTGCTGTGCTGGTGGGTGTAGCGAGGGGTGTGAAAGGTGTAGTCGCGCTGCGTCTGCCGTGCCGTGCGGACATTCTCGATGTATGCAAAACGGCGCAGCGCGGGCTGGGGCCGGTCACCCCCCGGGGTAGGGTTGTACTGTACTGGCTCGTCGCCCCCACGGCCGTGGATGAAGAGGCGGTCGCTGTGCACCAGCTGGTGACCTTGCGCACTATGGCGAAAGGAATAGAAGAACCCCTCTTCGCGCATGACACGCTCGACGAAGTCGTAATCCGTGTCGCCGGCTTGCACGCAATATTCGCGTGTCTGATGCTCGGTGGTGTTGCGCTGCTCGTAGTCGTGGGTCAGGCCATGGGCCTTGAGCACCGCCTCGGCGATCTGCGGAACGCTGAGGGACTGGAAGATGCGCCAGTCGGAACTGAGCTTCAGGCGCGCCAGACGCGGCTCGACGATGGCGGAGTAGCGCGTCCGGCGGAAGCCGGTGTCGCGCTGAACGAAGGAGGACACCGCGCCGTGCACGTAGCGCACGGGCGTATCGCCGTGCCAGAGCGTGAGGCGACCGGGACGGTCGAGCACGCTGCCAAAGTCGATTTCGTGATTGGCGCTGGTCAGCTCGACGGCGAGACGGAAGGTCTCGCTGAGCCCTTCCCGCAATTCAAACTCGACCACCTCGAAGTCGTTGCGGGTCTCACCGCCAATGATTTCGAAGGTAAAGCGAAGATGGGATTGGGTGGGCATGGCGAGCTTCCTGTGGGGACATGCCGCGCAGGTCGCACTTGGCGACGCGCGGCAGTTCCCTTTTTAGAAGCTGCCCTTATAGGTCGTAAATTGGAGTCCGTCTTATTGATGCGAAGAAACCGTCCTATTGTGACTGGCCGGCCCGCACACGGATTTGCCCTGGTGGAAACAGCGCCCCCAGGAAGAAAACTCAGGCAGTCAAAAACCGCACGACTTCCGCCCAATCATTCGTCGACAACGCCACATCCTCGTAGTCGCCCTCTTCCTCGTCCCAACGCGAGACGCAGTAGCGCTGGCTTCTGCCGGATTCGCGGTCGGCGTAGTTGGCGTAGTCGACATACACCTTCAAGCCGCGCTCCTCGTTCACGAAGGACGGCGCTGCATCGATGCGTTCAGACGCGTCGAGGTAGCCTTCGGGCAGAGTCGGCAAGGTGGAGATGTCGTAGCGGGGAAATTCCCGGCGCAGTCGGTCAAGGTTCATATGGCAAGCTTTAGGGCTGGCGCGGCAGGAGGGGCTCGAACCCCCGACCTCAGGCTTAGAAGGCCCGTGCTCTATCCAGCTGAGCTACTGCCGCGCGGTGTGGTGACGCCCGGAACCCGTCCGGGCCGCGCATTTTACCCTGTTGCGGAAAAAGCGGCTCGCCCCCTACTCCTCGCCTATATCCGTATGCGTGGACACCCACAGCACGATTGCATCCTCCGGACTGAGGCTGATCACCCGGTGCCCCATGCGGCTATCTATATAGAAGCTCTCCCCCGCCTTCAGCCGGGCCGGTTCATAGAACTCCGTATAAAGCTGAACTTCCCCCTCCAGCACATACACGAACTCCTCCCCCCCGTGCCGGCTCCAGTCCTGGAACTCGTCGAAGGCCCGCGCCTTGACGCGGGTGTGGAAAGGCATCATGCGCTTGTGCGATAGCGCAGTGCATAGCAACCGATGATCGTAATACGGCGTTTCGTACTGCCGGCCTTCGCCCTGGCGGCTCAGGCTGCGGCGGCCGGTGCCCATGTGGGCGTCGGAGGCAGTGAAGAGTTCGGCCACGTCCAGGTCCAGGCCCGCGGCGATCTTGATCAGGTTGTCATAGGTGGGAGACAGCAGGCTGTTCTCGATCTTGGACAGGGTGGACGCGGACACGCCGGTGGCTTCGGCCGCCTGCTTCAGAGTCCACGTGCGCGCCTGGCGCAAGGCTCGCAGCCGTTGTGCCAATGCGCTCTGTTTGTTGCCTTGCATCTGTATACCCTGTCATGCCCGCAGTAGTCAGGCCCGCAATAGTCAGCCCCGCGATTGACGCTCACGCCACCAGTCGCGCGCCTGGTAAGACCAATAAGTCAGTTGAACCGCCGCCGTGCCCAGGCTCCCGCCGTTCCAGGCCAACCCGAACGGTTCGAAGAGCTTGTAGCGCTGCGTGTCGCCGGTGATACCCTCGGCCACGACGCGTCCGCCCACAGACGTCGTGTTCATGCCGTGTCCGCCGAACGCGGTGCAATACCAGACATTCGGACCCAGCAGGCCGATCTGCGGCATCAGGTGCCGCGCGTAGGCCATGCGTCCCGACCACGCTGCCTCCACGCGCACCCCTTGCAATTGGGGGTAGACACTGAGCAATTCGCGGCGCAGGGACTCGGCCAGATCGGGCGGGTCGTCGACACGGGTGGTGATTCTACTGCCCCAGCCGATGCGGCCGCCATCCAGGACGCGGTAATAGTTGCCGGCGCGCCGGTCGTCGCCGATGGCCGCATTGCTGCGGATGGCTTCGCGCACTCGCTCGCCCAGCGGTTCGGTCAGCATGATGTAGGTGGCGATGGGCAGCATTGCGCGGCGCAGAGCCGGCACGACGTCGCCGGTGTAGCCGCCAGTGGCCAGCACGACGGTGGCGGCGTCGATCTGGCCTTGCTCGGTCTTCAGATGCTTGACCGCGCCATCCAGCGTGGCCTGTACGACCGGCGAATCTTCGTGGATGCGCACGCCGAGCCGCACGCACTCGCGGGCCAGCGCGCGCGCGTAGTTCAGCGGATGGAAGTGAAAGGACGAGGGGTCTTCGATGCCCTGATGGTAGACGTCGGACACCAGCCGTTCGCGAACCTGGCTGCGCGAGAGCAGCCGCACGTCGCGCCCGAAGTCGCGCTGCTGGCTGTCGCACCACTGGCGCAGCGCGTCGGTGGCCTCGTAGCGCACGACGCGCAGCCGCCCGTCGACCTTGTGGGCGTCGGCGATGCGCAGGTCGCGGATGTTGTCGCGGATGATTTCGACGCCTTCCATCGACAGCCGGTAGAGCTGGCGGTAGTGATCTTCGTCGACGTGTTTGCGAATAGCGTCCGCGCCCGCGGAGAACGCCGGCGACACCGAGCCGCCGTTGCGGCCCGAGGCGCCCCAGGCGATCCGCCGCGCTTCCAGCAGCGTGACGTTGCGGCCGCGCCGCGCCAATTCCAGCGCGGTGGACAGGCCGGCCAGCCCCGCCCCGATCACGCAGACGTCTGCACTGGCCGCGCCCGCCAGCGGCGGATAGTAGGTGTCGCCATCGGCGAGCGTGCGCTTGTAGTAGGTGTCGATGTACTCGGAGACCATGGTGTCGGCTCAGTGCAGGCCCGCGCCTTGCAGGCCCCCGGTCAGGCGCCTTTCCAGCCAGTTGGCCAGGCGCAGGAGCGGGTAGCAGTAGATGAAATAGATGGCGGCGATCATGCCGTAGATGAACAGCGATTTGGCCGGGAAGGTGATGATGAACACTTCGCCCTGGCGCGTGAGTTCGGTGATGCCGACCACGGACAGGATGGCGGTGCTTTTGATCAGCATGACGTAGACGCCGCTCATGGGCTGCACGATCAGGCGCATGGCCTGCGGCAAGATCACCAGCCACAGGATCTGGAGCGGACGCAGGCCCAGGGTCATCGCGCCTTCGGTCTGGCCGCGCGGCACGGCCTGGATGGCGCCCATGACGATTTCCGCCACGTAGCAGGACGTGTACACCGACAATGCCACGAAGGCCGCCGTGCCGGAGTCCCAGTGCAGCAGTTCGATGCCGGAGCTGGGCAGCACGAAGTAGAAGATGTAGAGCTGCACCAGGAACGGCGTGCCGCGCAGGATGTGGATGTACAGCCCCAGAATCTGATGCACGCCGCGAATGCGGTAGCTGCGGATCACGCCGATGACAAAGCCCAGCAGCGAGCCGGCAATGATGGCCACGAAGGAGATCTTCAGCGTCTCCCAGAAGCCCTTTAGCAGAAAGGGCAGCACGACGCCGGCGGTGGAAAGATAGGAGTCCAGCATGATTACCTCGCGTTCCAGGCCGGGCCGGCCAGCCACAGGCTTACGCCCTTGGACAGCAGCAGCATGATGCAGTAGATCAGCAGATAGCCTGCCGCGATGGTCAGGAAGGCTTCGTTGGGCACGATGCGTTCGCTGTTCATCTGCACGCCCGCGGCAACCAGTTCAAACACCGTGATCAGCGACAGCAGCGAGGTGTCCTTGATGAGTACGGCGGTCTGGCCCAGCAGCGGCGGCAGCGTATTGGCGAAGGCCTGCGGCAGCACCACGTAGCGCAGGCGCTGGTGGTAGTTCATGCCGCAGGCCTTGGCGCCTTCGATCTGGCCGCGCGGCACGGACTCGATGCCGACGCGGATGATTTCGCTCATGTAGGCCGCGTGGTGCAGGGTCATGGCGAGGATGCCCAGCACCATCTCGCTCCAGCCCTTGGCGCCCGGCACAAGATAGGGCACCGCGTAATAGACCAGGTAGATCTGCACGAGCAGCGGCGTGGAGCGCACGAATTGCACATACGCCGCCACCGGGCGCCACACCACGCCGCGGGACGACATATGCGCAAGCGCCAGCGGAACCCCGGCCAGCACCGACAGCACCAGGCTTGCGCCCGCCGCGATCAGGGTGTTGGCCAGGCCTTCGGCAAATTGGCCCGTGTACTGGCTGACGATGCGCCAGTTATAGAAATCGATCAGCCAGTCCATGGGCGGTCCCGTCTCCGATCAGTGGTCTTTCTTCCAATCGGTGGAATACCAGTACTGGACCAGTTCCGGCAGCGAGTTGTCAGCGGTCTTCAGCGTCTGCCAGTTGTCCAGCCAGAACTTCAGGCGGAACGCGTTGGGGCCGACGGCAAACGCCAGGGGCTCGCGCACCATCACGCCCTCCAGCACCCGCAGGTTGCCGAAGTCGACGAGAAACTGGTTGGCGGTGGACAGCGACATGATGCCGGCATCCAGCCGGCCACTGGACAACGCCTGGCCAACCGGCGCGCTGCCGCCCGAGAACTCCTTGAGCGTGGCGGTGGGCAGCATCTTCTTGCCGACTTCGGCGTACGTGCTGGCGCCGAGCGCGCCGACGGTGACGCCGGACTTGTTCAGTTCCGCGTAGTTCTTGTACGGGGAATCCTTGGGCACCACGGCGACGGTGTCGGCGTAGAACATGGGCAGCGAGAACAGCACCTGCGCGGCGCGCTGCGGCGTGGGTGTCATGTCCGCGGCCACCATGTCGGCCTTGCCCGACAGCAGCGCGGGCAAGAGACCCTTCCATTCATAATCCTGCAGCACCAGCTTCACGCCCAGGTCGTCGGCCATGCGCTTGGCGACTTCCACGGCCAGCCCCGTGCGCTTGCCCGTCTTGTCCATGAAGCTCATCAGCGGCCCGGAGGTCTGCACCGCCACACGCAATTCACCGCGCTTGATGATGTCGGAAAGTTCGTCCGCCTGTGCCGGCAGGGCCACGGTGGCGGCCGCCAGGGCGACGCTGGCCACGCCCAGCCATTGTTTGATTTTCAGCATTGCTAACCCCTTTGGTGAATGGACCCATATCGTTCCGGGCAAGGCACATCGCGCCGGCAGCGCCCGGATAAGCCGGACCGGCGGGACTACAGAATCTTTTCCAGGAAAGCGCGGGTGCGCGCCTCTTTGGGATGGCCGAACACTTCATCGGGCGTGCCCATCTCCACGATGCGGCCCGCGTCCATGAAGAGCGCGCGGTCGCCCACGTCGCGGGCAAAACCCATTTCGTGCGTCACCACCGCCATCGTCATGCCGTCGCGCGCCAGGGCGCGCATCAATTCGAGAATGCCGCCCACCGTTTCAGGATCGAGCGCCGACGTGGCCTCGTCGAACAGCATCAGTTGGGGGTCCATCGCCAGCGCGCGCGCGATCGCCACGCGCTGCTGCTGGCCGCCGGACAACTGGCTGGGATAACGATCACCGAATTCGGCCATGCCGACGCGGCCCAGGAGGTCGCGGGCGTAGCGCTCGGCGTCGGCACGGCTGCGCCCGCGCACCACGCGTTGGGGTAGCGCCACGTTGTCGAGCGCAGTACGGTGCTGGAACAGGTTGAAGTGCTGGAACACCATGCCGACGTCGGTGCGCCAGCGGTTGACGTCCGTGGCCGGATCCGTCAGCGACACGCCATTGACGCGGATCGTGCCGCTGTCAATGCTTTCCAGGCCGTTCAAGGTGCGCAGCAAGGTGCTCTTGCCCGAGCCCGACGGACCGACCACGACCATCACCTCGCCGCGTTCGAGTTGGCAATCGATGCCGTCCAGCGCCAGATGCGGGGGATGCCCGTCGCGCTGATAGGTCTTTTTGACTGCCTGAACAACGAGCAACGGTTCCGCCACGAATTCACCTTCAGGTGCAGTGCGCGCGGGGCCGACTGATGATCTGCCGCTCGCACTGGCGTTTCAAGGAGGCCAGCAAAGGGCGCCTCAAAAATATTTCGCATTTCACGTCATAGTTTCGTATAGTAAATTTTTTTCCAGAATCGCCACTTAGGCATAACCCTTAAGCGAAGACGCTGACTTCGCAAGGCATTGAAGGAACCGGCATGGACACTCCTCAAGACATCCTGCGCAATCTCGGACTCAACTCCAGTGCGCTCACCGGCGGCACCCTGATCGCCCGCAGCCCGATCGACGGCGCCGAACTGGCGCAGGTGCATGAGCACACGGTGGCCCAGGCCCACGCCGCCATCACTCGCGCGCGGCAAGCCAGCCTGGCATGGCGTGACGTCCCCGCCCCCCGCCGCGGCGAACTGATCCGCCTGTTCGGCGAAACCCTGCGCCAGCACAAGCAGGAACTCGGCCGCCTCGTCAGCCTGGAAGCCGGCAAGATCGTCGCGGAAGGCGAAGGCGAAGTGCAGGAAATGATCGACATCTGCGACTTCGCCGTCGGCCTGTCGCGCCAGCTCTACGGCCTGACCATCGCCTCCGAACGTCCCGGCCACCGCATGATGGAAACGTGGCATCCGCTGGGCGTCGTCGGCGTCATCAGCGCCTTCAACTTCCCCGTCGCCGTCTGGTCCTGGAACGCCGCGCTGGCGCTGGTTTGCGGCAACGCCGTCGTCTGGAAGCCTTCGGAAAAGACCCCCCTCACCGCGCTGGCCTGCCAAGCGCTCTTCGCGCAGGCCGTCCAACGCTTTGGCGACGCGCCCGCCGGCTTGTCCGAAGTTCTGATCGGCGGCCGCGAGGTCGGCGAAGCCCTGGTCGACTCGCACACCGTCGCACTGGTGTCCGCCACCGGCTCCACCCGCATGGGCCGCCAGGTCGGTCCGCGCGTCGCACAACGCTTCGGCCGCGTCCTGCTTGAACTGGGTGGCAACAACGCCATCATCGTCGGCCCCACCGCCGACCTCGACATGGCCGCCCGCGGCATCGTCTTCGGCGCCATCGGCACCGCCGGCCAGCGCTGCACCACCACGCGCCGCCTCATCGTCCACGAAAGCGTCGCCGACGAACTGGTCCAGCGCCTGCACAAGGCCTATGCCAGCGCCCCCATCGGCAACCCGCTCGACAGCGGCAACCTCGTCGGCCCGCTGATCGACCGCGCCTCCTTTCACGCCATGCAAGCTGCGCTGACGGCAGCCCGCGAACAGGGCGGCAAGGTCACCGGCGGCGAACGCGTCCTGGCCGACCAATACCCCGACGCCTGGTACGTGCGCCCCGCCATCGCCGAAATGCCCGGCCAGACCGACGTCGTCTGCCACGAAACCTTCGCGCCCATCCTGTACGTCATGCGCTACAAGGACTTCGGCGACGCGCTCGCCATGCAGAACGGCGTGCCCCAAGGCCTGTCGTCCGCCATCTTCACCAACGACTTGCGCGAAGCCGAAACTTTCCTGTCCGCCGCTGGCTCCGACTGCGGCATCGCCAACGTCAACATCGGCACCTCCGGCGCCGAAATCGGCGGCGCATTTGGTGGCGAAAAGGAAACCGGCGGCGGCCGCGAGTCCGGTTCGGACGCCTGGCGCAACTACATGCGGCGCGCGACCAACACCATCAACTACTCGCGCAATCTGCCGCTGGCGCAGGGCATCAAGTTCGGCGAATAACCCCGATAGCCGGCAACGCGCGGCGTTTGCAGCAAGCCCGCGCGTGACAAGGCATCAAGCCGCAAGGCCCGGCCCGCAGGACCTCGGTTCACGCACCACAATCCTGCTCATAAAACCCCGCGCATTGTCGACAACGCGCGGGGTTTTCGCATTTTTTACAGCCCACACATACGATTAGTCTGAATTACAAACTGTTGCCAGAGTCGGTGCTACATTGCCTGATCACAAAAATCAGATACATCCTCAATGACCTCCCGCCGTCCTTTTCACCGCTCTCCCACCCCCCGCCTCCTTGCCGCCGTCCTGGCCCTGAGCGCGGCCGGCTCCGCCGCGGCAGGCGTGTCATACCGGCTGGACCGCCCCTCTGCGGCGCCTGGCGAAACCGTCACCATCGAAGCCGTCTTCTTCAACGAGGGCGGCTCGCGCGTCGACTGGCAGGCCCCGCCCGAACTCGTCCTGCAGTGGCGCAGCCCCGACGGCCAGATCGTCCGCAGCCTCGCCAAACTGAAAAGCGGCCGCGACAACTACAGCGTGCCCGTCAACAATTTCGCGCGCATGTCCTGGTCCGCCGAAGTGCCCGCCACCGCACGCGGCCTGCAAGCCGTCTCCATTGAAGGCCAACCGTCCATGATGGCGCTGGACGCCACCGGCCGCGACAGCGGCACCCTGGCCACCACGCCCGCCCAGACGCCCGTCGTCGACCCACGCAGCGGCCAACCCGTCCCGGCCGCAGCCGTCGCCGCCGCAGGCGCATCCCCCGAAGCCGGCCCCGCCCCCGCCGCCACCGTCGAACCCACCGTTGAACAGGCCGCCTTCGACAAATTCCGAAGCGCCTTCTCCGCCTACAAGCCCGTCTACTTCGCCGTCGGCACCCGCGGCCTCACCACCGCCCGCTTCCAGATCAGCGCCAAGTACCGCCTGATCAGCCCGCGCGGCGGCGAGGACACCTGGCACGACGACTTCTACCTGGGCTACACCCAGACCTCGCTGTGGGATCTGGAAAGCGACTCCAAGCCCTTCATCGACACCACGTTCAATCCCAGCGTTTTCTGGATGACCGACGACATCTGGAAATCCGAGAACCAGAACTGGCGCTTCGGCATGAACACCGGCGTCGAACACGCCTCCAACGGCAAGGACGGCGAAGACTCCCGCTCGCTCAACGACGGCTACATCGAACCGCGCTTCCATTACCGCTTCGACAGCGGCAGCACCCTCACCTTCGCCCCCAAGGTCAAGGCCTACTTCGCCGTCGCCAAGGAAAACAGCGACTACGCCGACTACGCCGGCCACGTCGACTGGCAACTGCGCTGGGCCCAGGACAACGGCGCCGTCGTCTCGGCGATGTATCGCCAGGGAGATCAGAAGCGACGCACGACGCAGCTGGATTTCGCGTGGCCGCTACGCCGCACGTTCCTGAACTGGAACGGGTACCTGCATCTGCAGTATTTCAACGGCTACGGCGAGACGCTGCTCGGCTACAACCAGCGCAACGAAAGCCAGTTCCGCGTGGGCTTGTCGCTGATTCCGTAACGCACAATGCGGCAAGCAAGCGTCAAATGAAATCGCCGGCCTGACAGGCCGGCGTTTTTCTTTGCGCGCACTTCAATGTGTCGCATCCGTCAGCGGGCCGGTGTCAGACACCCAGGTAGCAGGATCGTCAGTCTGTAAGACCGGCTCAGCGGGTGTCAGACACCTCGTTCTCGAATACTCCAGCGAACAACCCATACGTCACGGGTGTCAGACACCTCGATTTGACGGGTGTCGACACCTCGGCGTGAAGCCGTCGACGCAAGCCTCCCGAACGCCAGATAAGGCCGCCCGCGCGGCCGACATCTGGCAGCCCCGCAAGATCTTCCGGCCACCAACCAACCTACAAAAGAGGGCCAAGCAAGCCGCCCTCCCCGCCGACCGCACGACCTCATACGACGCAGCCCGGTGCGGCGGTGGCCTGGGTGCGCGGGGC
>NZ_DIEJ01000036.1:0-489 GCF_002418565.1 Achromobacter sp. UBA5777
GCCGATCCCCGGCGGCACCTGGCCAAAGCCGCGCAGCATCGCCTCGGCGCGTTGCCAGGCGGCTTCATGGTCGGCGCTGCGCGCCCGCCAGCGCGCCAGTGCGGCGCGATCCGCCGCCGAGAGCGTCTCGGACTGCAGGCGCACCAGCCAGCCGGCCGCCTCATTCAGGATGGCGGGGTCGATGGGCGCGCTCACGCGTCCACCTGATAGGCGATCAGGCACGCGGCAAAGGCCGCCTGCATATGACGTTTGACGGTCGACAACGACACGCGCAGCTTGCGCGCGATCTCGTCATAGCCCATGCCGTCGAACTGCGACAGCAGAAAGACCTCACGCGTGCGGGCGGGGAGCGAACGCAGGGCGGCATCGATGGCATGCAGCGTCTCCAGGATGAGGGCGCGCGCCTCGGGCGACGGGGTCTCGGCCTCGGGCACGTGCGCCACCGCGGCAAGGTAGGCGTCTTCCACCGCGCGGCGGCGCCAATGGTCG
>NZ_DIEJ01000036.1:499-4764 GCF_002418565.1 Achromobacter sp. UBA5777
CCCGGCGCCGCCCCGCCATCAGGCGCACGAACGTATCGTGTGCCAAGTCTGCGGCGTCGAAGGAACTGCCCAATTTCTTGCGCAGCCACATCGACAGCCAGCCGTGGTGTTCACGATAAAGCTGGGTGACGTTGTCGGCGGATGGGGATAGCGGCGCAGGCAAGGCGCACCTCGGCATATATGCAAATAGGAATTGTTTTTATTCTATACGAGCCACCTGGACTCGCACACGCGCCAGGACGGTGGGATAGAATCGGAGTCCTTCCCGCCCGACTCAATGAGCGCCATGCAGAACGACCTGTCCGTGCCTCAGTTCCTTGCCAGCGGGGGGGAAATGGGCGCACGTGTCGGCCGACACGACTGGTCCGCGACGCCACTTGGTCCCCTCTCCGCCTGGCCCGCCTCGCTGCGCATTGCTGCAGGCATGGTGTTGTCCTCCCGGTTCCCGTCCTGCCTGGTCTGGGGGCCCGAATTCATCTCCATCTACAACGACGCCTTCGTGCCCATCCTGGGCGCCAAGCCCGACGCGCTGGGCCGCCCGTTCAACGAGGTCTGGAGCGAAGCGTGGTCGCTGATTGGCCCGATCGCCGAACGCGCCTACGCCGGCGAGGCCACCTTCATCGAGGACTATCCGCTCGTCGTCCACCGGTACGGCCGCGCCGAACTGGCCAACTTCACGTTCTGCTACAGCCCCGTGTACGACGAAAACGGCGACGTCGTCGGCATGATCGATACCGTCATTGAAACCACCGCCCGGGTCGGCGCCGAAAAGGCGCAGGCCGACGCGCTGCGCCTGGCCGAAGAAGCCCTGCGCCAAAGCCAGAAGATGGACGCCATCGGCCAGCTGACGGGCGGCGTCGCGCACGACTTCAACAACCTGCTGACGGGAATCTCTGGCAGCCTGGATTTTCTGTCTCAGCGCCTCGCGCAAGGGCGGACCGACGACCTTGGCCGTCACATCGCGGTGGCGAAAAGCGGCGCCGACAAGGCGGCCGTCCTGACGCGCCGCCTGCTGAACTTTTCGCGCAGGCATCCGCTGGAGCGCAAGGCGGTGGACATCAACCACGTCATCGCCGACATGGAGGCGCTGATCGCGCGCACCGCCGGACCGGCGGTCACGCTGGACGTGGCCTGCGCGCCCGGTTTGTGGCCGGTCTGGGTGGACGCACACCAGCTTGAAAACGCGCTGCTGAACCTGTGCCTGAACGCGCGCGACGCCGTGTCCGGAAGCGGCACGCTGCGCATCGCCACGAACAACGAGACACTGGACGCCGAGGGCGCGCGCGAGCGGGGCTTGCAACCGGGCGACCACGTGCGATTGCGCGTGTCCGACACGGGCTGCGGCATGACGCCCGAGACAATGCGGCGCATGTTCGAACCCTTCTACACCACCAAGCCCGCCGAGCGCGGCACCGGCCTGGGACTTGCGCTGGTTCACGGCTTCGTCCGCCAATCCGGCGGCCATGTCCAGGTGCATTCGCAACCGGATCAGGGCACGGATATCGACCTGTACTTTCCGCGCCATGGCGGCGCCCAGATCGAGGTCGCAGCGGACACCGCCGCCGCCCCGCCCCCGCGAACCTTGCAGGGCGGGACGGTGCTGCTGGCCGAAGACGACCCCGCCGTGCGTGAAGTCACCGCCGAGGTGCTGAAGGAAATCGGCTACGACGTGATCGAGGCCACGGACGGCGCCAGCGCGCTCAAGCTTCTGACCACGCAGGCCCGGATCGATCTGCTGGTGTGTGATCTGGCCTTGCCGGGCGGCGTGAATGGACGCCGGGTGGCAGAGACCGGCAGGACGTTGCGGCCCGGGATGAAGGTGCTGTTCATCACGGGCTACGGCGAAAGCGCAGAAGGCGACAACATGCCGTCGGCGGGCGCGCCCGTGCTGCAGAAGCCGTTCACCCTGGATGACCTGGCGAGCCAGGTGCATGCGCTGATGCGCTAACGCGCTGCTGATATGCGGCCGGCGGGTGCTCAGACAGTCGGCAGGCGCCGGGTCGTGCGGATCCAGAACAGCCCCGCCCCCGACAGCAGCATGGCGAACAGCAGGTACATAAAACAGATCAGCAGGCCGAAGAAGTAATAGCGGTCGTAGACGCTGGCCGCCCACCACGCAACCCCGCCATACCCCGCCATGACGATGAACGGCAGCCACAGCACCGCCACGCCGGCGCGGCGCCAGCCGGGGGTGTTCAGACGCGGAAATCGATGCGGGCGGGCGCGCAGCAGCAAAGCCAGCGCCGACAGCGCCGGCAGCACAAAGGCCAGCACCGCCAGCACCAGAAGGCCGGCATCCAGGAACGTCGCCACGAACTCGCGCAAAATCGGCTCCTTGCACGGCGCGCACGGGTGGCGCCGTCCCGGACGTTATACACGAGGCGCCGCAGGCGTCCTTACAGCTTGGGCGCGTAGCGCACGGTCAGCATCACATTGCGGGGCTCGCCGTAGTAGTTGTTGCTGGACAGCGTGTTGTACGACGGCACGTAGTATTTCTTGTCGAACACGTTGTTCACGTTCAGCCCGAAACTCAGCTCCGGCGTGGCCTGGTAACCCACGCGCGCGTTCCAGATCGTGAATCCCGCCAGCTTGAATTCGCGGTCCGAACTGATCGTCGACGTCTGTGTGTTCACGCCGGCGCCCACGCTCAGGCGGTTCCACGTGCCCGGCAGCTTGTAGTTGGCCCACAGACGCAGCATGTGCTTGGGCGTCCAGGTGCTGAAGACCTTGCCCTGGTTGTCCGGATCTTCCAGGAACTTGGTGGTGTTGTAGGCATAGCCGGCATACAGCTCCAGGCCCCTGACCACCTCGCCGGAAATCTCGGCTTCAACGCCCTGGCTGCGGACCTTGCCGGCGGCACGCGAGCAGTACCAGCCGTTGCAGGCAAACCCGGCGTCGTAATCATTGACCGCACGATTCTTGTGGTCGTAGCGGTACAAGGCAAGCAGGGTATTGACCCGGCCATCCGCCAGTTCGCCCTTCAAGCCGACTTCATAGTTGTTGCCCTCGATCGGCTTGAGCAGGCTGCCCGACACCGTGCGCTCGGTCTGCGGTTCGAACACCGTGGTGTAGCTGCCGTAGACCGACCAGTTGTCGGACAGCGAATACACGACGCCGGCATAAGGAATGAATTCTCCCGAGGTCGACGACGTCGTGGTGTCGCCCCCGCCGCTGTAGCGGTAGTCGAACCAGCCGACGCGGCCGCCGCCGATCAGCGCCAACGATTGCGTGGGCTTGACGCGCCACGTGCCGTAGATGCCCTTCTGCCGGATGTCGTAGGCGCTGCGCGAATCGTAGCCGCTGGCGGCGACGATGGAATCCATGTCCTGCCACGGACGGTGATGGTCCAGATCGAAGATATTGCCGCCGCTTTCCCACGAGCGGGTGAACCGGTCATTCGTCGTGAGCTTGGAGTAGTTGGCGCCGATCACCACCTCTTGTGCCATGCCCCAGGCGTTGAAGTCACCGGCCACCGACATGTCCATGCCGCGCTGGCGGCTCGTGAAGTCCACGCCGAAATTGCCATAGTCCAGGCCGCTGCCGTCACGCTGCACCGGTCCGGTGACGCGCTGGTGCACGGTCGTGTTGTCTTCGTCCATCGCCACGCCGGCCAGCCGGAAGCGCCACGCCGAATTGAAGCGATGTGTGATGTCCGCATTGAAGATGGTCTGGTCGTTGGTGGCGCGGTTCCAGGTCGAGCCGGTGAACGTCGAGCGCGGCAAATCGATGCTGCCGCCATCTTCATAACGGGGATAGCCGACGAACATGGGCCGCGACTTGCTGTACCGGTTGCTGACGCCCAGCCCCACTGTCGTGTTTTCGGTGATGTCGTAGTCCAGCGCGGCGTACAGGTTGCGCGTCCTGTCCCACACGTAGTCGATGTACGAATGGCTGCGGTCTTCGTCCAGCACCACGCGGCCGCGCAGCGTGCCCGATTCGTTGAGCGGACCGCCCGCATCCAGCGTCAGGCCGTAGTGATCCCACGACCCCACCTTGCCCGAGATGACCACCGACGGTTCGGCGCCGCCGCGCTTGCGCACCAGGTTGATCGCGCCGCCGGGGCTGCCCGCGCCCTGCAGCAGGCCGGCCGCGCCGCGCAGGATCTCCACGCGGTCATAGAACACCAGCGAATCCTGCTCCCAGTTGCCCAGGCTGTAGCTGTTGCGCAGCAGGGACACGCCGTCGTATTGCAGCAGGTCCACGGGAAAGCCGCGCGAATTGATCGCGACGCCGGCGCCCACGCCCTGCACGCCCACCATGCCGGC
>NZ_DIEJ01000031.1:0-14916 GCF_002418565.1 Achromobacter sp. UBA5777
GCGGCCAGGTGGCGCGCGGCGCGCGGATGGGCCTGCTGGGCAACCGTGACGTGATGGACACGCCGTTCAATGTCACCAGCTACACGTCGGAATTGCTGGCGAACCGTCAGGCCGTGACACTGGCCGACGCGCTGACGGTGGAGCCGTCCGTGCGCTTTACCGGCCAGATCGGCGGCGTGACCGATTCGTTCTACATCCGCGGCTTTCCCATCGGCGAAGGCAACCTCGGCGAAATCGCCTTTGACGGCGTCTATGGCGTCGCGCCCAACTACCACGTCTTCACCGACTACATCGAGCGCGTGGAAGTGCTGAAGGGGCCCGCTGCGCTGCTGTACGGCATGTCGCCCAACAGCGGCGTGGGCGGCGTCATCAACATGGTGCCCAAGCGCTCGCTGCCCGAGGACCTCACGCGCGTGTCGGCCGACTACGTCGGCGACTCGCAATTCGGCGCGCGGGCCGACCTGAGCCGCCGATTTGGCGACGCGGGGGAATGGGGCGTGCGGGTCAACGGCATGCAGCGGCAGGGCGACACGCCGCTGGACAACATGAGTTCGCGCACGACCATCGGCGCGCTGTCGCTGGATTACCAGGGCGAACGGCTGCGCGCCTCGCTGGATCTGCTGACGCAGCACGAGAAGATCGACGCGCCGACGCGACCGTTTCTGGTGGCGCCGGGCATTGCCGTGCCGCGTGCCCCGGACGGCCGCCGCAACGCCACGCAGCCGTGGGGCTGGTGGAAGTCCGACGGCCAGTCGGCGCTGCTGCGCGTGGAATACGACATCAGCGACCGCCTGACGGTGTTCGCGGACGCGGGCGGCTCGGACACCAGCGTGTCGCGCCTGTCGGACCAGACGCCCACCATCGTGAACGAGGCCGGCGACACCGTGGTGACGCCTAACAACTTCCGCTTTCAGGTCAACCGCAGCACCTACAACGCCGGGCTGCGCGCCAAGCTGGACACGGGGCCCGTGCGCCACGCGATCAGCTTCATGGGCAGCCTGTACAGCGACCGCAATCTGCAGGCCAGCGTGAACGGCACACCGCTCACGTCCAACATCTACCACCCGATCACGCGTCCGGAGCAGCACATTCCCGCGCCGGCCAACGTGCCCAAGGTGTCGTCGTCGGATCTGTCCGGCCTGGCGCTGGCCGACACGCTCAGCATCCTGGACGAGCGCGCGCAGTTGACGCTGGGCCTGCGCCACCAGCGCATCGAATCGCGCAACTTCAACGGCGCCACGGGCGTGCGGACCGTCAGCTACGACGAAAGCGCGACCACGCCGCTGGCGGGGCTGGTCATCAAGCCCTGGCACAACGTTTCGTTTTACGCCAACTACATCGAGGGCCTGAGCAAGGGCGACGTGGCGCCCGCCACCGCCACCAACGCGGGGGAAGTCTTCAAACCGTACAAGGCCAAGCAGAAGGAAGTGGGCGTCAAGGTCGAGCTGGACAACGCGATGGTGACGTTGAGCGCCTTCGAGATCACCAAGCCCAGCGGGCAGCTCACGAACGGCGTGTATGCGGCCGACAGCGAGCAACGCAACCGCGGGCTGGAATTGAATGTGTCCGGCGAACCGATGCGCGGCGTGCGCCTCTTGGGCGGCGTGACCTTCCTGGATGGCGAGCTGACGCGCACCAACAGCGCGGCCACGCAGGGCAACCGGCCGGTGGGCGTGCCGACCGTCGCGGTCAACCTGGGCGCCGAGTGGGACACGCCGTGGGTGACCGGGCTGACGTTGACGGGCGGCATGGTCTACACCGGTCGCGAATACATCAACCAGGCCAACACGCAGTCGGTGCCGTCGTGGACGACGTTCGACCTGGGCGCGCGCTATGCGCTCAAGGTCCAAGGCCGGGACGTCACGCTGCGCGCCAACGTCGTCAACGTGTTCAATCGGGCCTATTGGTCCGGCGTGGCCTCGTACGGCACGATCTCGCAAGGCGTGCCGCGCACCCTCATGCTGTCGGCGTCGATGGACTTCTAAGCGCCGGCAAACACCATGCACACCGGGCTGCCGACGGACAGCGCGTAGCCGTCGTGCGTCAGCATGCCGCTGGCCGGATCGATACGAAACCGCTGCAGCGTGTCGCTGTCTTCGTTCAGCGCGAAGACAAACCGGCCGTCGGGCGACAGCGTGAAAAAGCGCGGTGTCTTGCCGTGCGTGTGAGCGTGCTGGACGGTGGTCAGGCGGCCGGTGGAGGCGTCCACGCGAAACACCGCGATGCTGTCGTCACCGCGGTTCGACGCGTACAGATGCCGGCCATCGGCGTCCAGTGCAATGCCGGCGGCGCGGCTGTTGCCGGTATAGGAGTCGGGCAGGGTGGACAGCACCTGGAAAGGACGCAGCGCGCCTGCTTCCACGGCATAGGCCGTGACCGTGTTGTCCAACTCGTTGACGACGTACAGCCATTTCGCTGATGGATGAAAGACCGCATGGCGTGGGCCCGCGCCCTCGCGCGTGGCCGCAACGCTGGCAGGTTGCGCGCTGATGCCTTGCGCGTCGGCGGGATACAGAAACACCCGGTCCAGCCCCTTGTCCGGCACTGCCACATACTTGCCCGACGGGTCGAGCACGTTGAAATGCGGCTTGGAAAATGGCTGCTCCTTGCGGTGCGGCCCCGGTTCGCCGGCCAGCGGCACCGTCTGCGACACGGCTTGCAGCGCGCCGTCCGCCGCCACGGGCAGCACCGCGAGCGCGCCGGTCAGATGGTTGGACACCATCAGATAGCGGGCCGACGGCCCCAGCGCCAGATGGACGGGATTGCGGCCCTGGCAGTCCTGCATGTGCCAGGGCGTCAGTGTGCCGTCATGCGCATCGCGGTGCAGCGCGCTGACCTCGCTGCTGTCGCCGTGCACGGTGTACAGGATCGGCAGCGACGGATGCGGCAGCAGATACGACGGATTGTGCAGGCCACCCACGACCTGCTTGAGCGTCAGCGTTCCCGTCTCCGGCGCGTAGTCGAACACGCTGATGCCCTCGCCGCGGGCATTGCGTTCCCGGGTGGTCCGGGAACCGATATAGACATGCATGGCACGAGCCTCTTTTCAGCCAGTTGAAAACGGCCGCGCCATGCGCGGCCCTACGAAGTCAGGATGCCGCTGATGCGGGCCAGGTTGTCGAGCGTGCTGCGCAGATGGGCGGAAAGCGCCTCGGCCGCTTCGTCATTGCGCTCGCGTTCCAGCAGGTCCAGGATGGCCAGGTGCTGGTCGCAATGCTGCTGGTAGCGGCTGCGATCCTGCATCGAGCGGTAGGACAGCAGGCGGCGCACGCGATTGACGCGTTTGATCGTGTCGATGAAGAACGGATTGCCGGAGGCTTCCACCAGCGACTCATGAAAGCGCACGCCGCGATCGTGGAGCTGGTCGGCGGTGTCGGTGGCGATGCCGCCGTTCAGCAGGTGCATTTCCGCGGCGCGGCAGCGCGCCAGCACGGATTTTTCGATGCGAAAGCCGGGTTCGCGCAGCGCCGCCGGCTCCAGTGCCAACCGCAGCCGGTAGGACTGCAGCAGGCTGTCGGGCGTCGTCATCATGGACGAGAATTCCCAGCCGTAGCCCGGCCGGCGCTGTGCCCAGCCCTCTTGCGAAATGCGGCCCAGCAGCGCCTGTGTCTGCGCATTGGTCAGCGCGTAGCGCGTGCGCAGCAGCGCTTCGCTGCACTGCATCGGCAGTTCGCCGCGCAGCAGTTCATCGGCAAGTGCAAAGTACGTCTGCGTGACGATGTCGTCCGCCGATGGGGGCGTGATGTCGGCGGGGGCTTCGCCCGCGACATCGAAGTCGCGCAGCAGGAAGTACCCGCGGTTGGGCTTGCGCGCCACCACACCGTGCTGCTCCAAAATGCCCAGCGCATCGTTGACCGGCGAGCGCGACAGCCGCAGGCGGTCGGCGATCTTCTGCGCGCGCAGGTGCGCGCCCTCCTGCAGACGGTCTTCCTTGATGAGGTCCAGGATCTTCGTGACGGTATTGGTTTGCGCGCTCATGGGTGGCGGACGGCCGATGAAATGGTGTCCGACAGAATAGCGGGAATGACGCCGCCCATCTGCAACAGCCGGATCTCCAGCCGAGTCTCGACGGCCGCGGTGGCGGTCAGCGGCTCGGCCCGGCCATCTGCGCGCAGGACGCGCACGGGAATGGCGGCGCGGGGCGTCAGCGCGGCGGCCTCGGCGTCGATCTCGATCCGGTCGCCCGGCTGAAGTTGCAAGGTCGCGGGCGTAACGCCGTCGGGCAGGCGCAGCGGCAGGATGCCCATGCCGATCAGGTTGGACCGGTGGATGCGTTCGAAGCTGACCGCCAGCACCGCGCGGATGCCCAAGAGGCGCTGGCCCTTGGCCGCCCAGTCGCGCGACGAACCCGTGCCGAAGCGTGCGCCCGCCACCAGCACGACGGGCTGCGACGCCTTGGCGTAATGCGTGGCGGCGTCCCAGATGGGTTCCAGCCGGCCGCTGGGCGCGTGCAGGGTGTGGCCGACGGGGGCGGAGGGACAGAGCAGGTTGGTCAGGCTCTTGCTGTAGAACGCGGCGCGCATCATGACTTCCCAGTTGCCGCGGCGCGACGCAAACACGTTCAGGTCGTTGCGGTCATCGCCGCGTTGGACCAGGAAGTCCGCGATCAGGCTGTCGGGCGGGATGGCGCTGGCGGGCGACAGGTGGTCTGTCGTGACGTCGTCGCCCAGAACCAGCAGCGGATGCGCGGTATAACGGCCCAGCTGACTGCCGGCCTCGGTGCTGGCAAACGGGGGGCGTCGCAGCGCGGTGGACGCAGCGTCCCACGGAAACCGCGCCGACGCGGGCGATTGCAGGGCCTGCCAGGCGGAGTTGGCGCTGGCGATCTTGAACGCGGCGCGATAGTCGTCGGGACGCTGCCCAGCGGCCAGCGCGGCGTCGATCTCGGCTTCCGTCGGCCATAGCTCGGACAGGTGTACCGCGCGGCCATCGGGCGTCACCTGGACCGGCTCGCGGCTCAGGTCTCTTTCCGCGTCGCCGGCCAGCGCAAAGGCGATGACCAGCGGCGGCGACATCAGAAAACCCAGGTCCAGATCCGGATGGATCCGGCCCGTGAAATTGCGGTTGCCGGACAGCATCGCCACCGGGTGGATGGCGCCGTCCGCCAGCGCCTCCCGCACGACCGGCGGCAGCGGACCGGAGTTGCCGATGCAGGTGGTGCACCCGTAGCCGACGATGTCAAAGCCCACGGCGGCCAGGTCGTCCAGCAGACCGGCGCGCGCCAGGTAATCGGCGGCGGCGGGCGAGCCGGGGCCCAGCGAGGTCTTGACCCAATGCGGCGGCCGTAGCCCCGCCTGACGGGCCTTGCGGGCCAGCAGCCCGGCGGCCGTTAACAGGCGCGGGTCGGACGTGTTGGTGCAACTGGTGATCGCGGCAATGGCGATGGCGTGACGGGGCAGGGCGGACGGCGCACGCGGCGTGAAATCCAGCGCCGCAAGAATTTCGCGCGTCTGTCCGTAGGGGTGCAGGTCCTGCGGACGCTTGGGACCGGCCACGTGCATCTGCACGGCATCCAGCGCGATATCGACCACACGGGTGTAGCGGGGCTCGGCATCGGGGTCCAGCGCGATGCCGGTGCAACGCGCGTAGGCCTCCACACGCGCGATCTGATCTTCGGCGCGTCCGGTCTGGCGCAGGTACGCCAGCGTTTCGCCGTCGATCGGGAAGTAGCCCGTGGTCGCGCCGTATTCGGGCGCCATGTTGGCGACAACGCAGCGGCTGCCGGCGGGCAGCGTGGCCACGCCGGGCCCGAAGAATTCAACGAACTCGCCGGACACGTGGATGGCGCGCAGGCGCTGGGTGACGGTCAAGGCCAGGTCCGTGGCCGTGACGCCGGGCTGGAGCGCGCCGGTCAGCCGCACGCCGATCACGTCGGGAATGCGCAGCATCGTGGGCATGCCGAACATGACCGTCTGCGCTTCCAGTCCGCCCACGCCCCAGCCCAGCACGCCGATGCCGTTGATCATCGGCGTGTGGCTGTCGGTGCCGATCATCATGTCGGGATAGAGGTCGGTGCCGTCGGGACCGGGCTGCTGGCAGACCACCGTAGCCAGTTGCTCCAGATTGATCGTGTGCATGATGCCGGTGCCCGGCGGGTGGATGCGTACGTTCGACAGGGCCTTGGAGGCCCAGCGCAGAAAGCGGTAGCGCTCGGCATTGCGCCGCAGTTCGAGGTCCAGGTTGGCTTGCGCGGCATCGCTGCGCGCATAGGCTTCGACGGCCAGCGAATGGTCCACCGACACGTCCACCGGCAGCATGGGGTTCAGGACCGCCGGGTCAACGCCGGCCTCGGCCAGCGCGTCGCGCATTGCGGCAATGTCGACCAGAGCGGGCGTGCTGGTGGTGTCGTGCATCAGCACGCGGCCCGGTTGAAAGGCGATTTCGGATTCGCTGGTGCCGTGCGCCAGCCAGCCGAACAGCGCGGCGACGGCGGCGTCGCGTTCGGCGCCCTGCATGTTGCGCAGCGCGTTCTCCAGCAACAGGCGCAGCACGACCGGCAGCCGGAAGTAGTCCGCGCCGTATTCGGCTGGCAGGTCCAGGCAGCTGTACGAGGCGCCATTCAGCGTGAAGTGTGCGCGACGGAGCGGGGCATTGGTGTTTTCCATAGCTGCCAGTTTTGCATATTGACTGCATAAAATGCAATTAAGGACAAACCCGGCCGCGCATTGACGCTATGGCCCCATAGGAGACAGACATGCCCCCCATCCGTACCCTGGCCGCCGCCGCGGCCCTGGCGCTCGCCGCCTCGACCCCTCTGCAGGCCGCCGACTTGCCAGCCAACCGCCCGATCACCCTGATCGTGCCCTTCGCCGCGGGCGGGGGCGTGGACGGCATGGGCCGGCTGCTGGCCGAGCGCTTGCGCAGTGAACTGCCGCAGGGCGTGGTCGTCGAGAACAAGCCGGGCGCCAGCGGCATGCTGGGCGCCACCTCAGTCGTGCGTTCCGCGCCGGACGGCGCCACGCTCTTGCTGGGATCGGCCGGCGAGACCGCCATCAACCCGCTCGTCTTCAAGAGCAAGATGCAGTACCAGCCGGAAAAGGATCTGGCGCCCGTGGCGCTGATTGCCCGCGTCCCGAATGTGCTGGTCGCCAATCCCAAGCTGCCGGTTGCCAACGTCGAGCAACTGGTGGCCTATGGCCGCGCCCATCCCGACAAGCTGACGTATGCGACCAGCGGCGTGGGCAACCCGCAGCACCTGAACGGCGAGTTGTTGCAGTCGCTGGCGGGCATCAAGATGGTCCACGTGCCTTACAAGGGCGCCGCGGCGCAACTGGTGGACGTGGCGGCCGGCAGTGTGGATCTGACGTTTGTCAGCCTGGCCGGCGCGTTGCCGTTCATCAAGAGCGGCAAGGTCAAGCCGCTGGCGGTCACGTCCGCGAAGCGCGCGTCGTTCGCGCCGGACATTCCCGCGCTGGCCGAGTATGCGCCGCTCAAGGACTACGCGTTGGAAAACTGGTTTGGCGTCTTCGTGCCGGCGAATACGCCACCGGAGGTGCAGCAGAAGCTGGCCGCGGCCATCGACCGCAGCCTGAAGGATGAAAAATTCGTGGCCAGCATCCGTGAACTGGGCGGCGAAGTGCAGCCGATGAGCCAGGACGCGTTCCGCGCGTTCATCAAGGCGCAGACGGCGGTGTTTGCCAAGGTCGTGGCCGACGGCAACATCACGGCGGAAAACTGAAAACGGATTGTGCCGGGTGGCGGGTCGGCCCGGGGGGCAGTTCGTGGACGGGCGTTCGCGGCGGCGTGCACAGCGCTGCTGCCCGCTACGGCGCGTTGTGCAGCATCAGGTCAAGGCCCACGCGTTCGCCGCTGCGCACACGGCTGACGGCCTGGCGTTCCGTGACGCGGTAGATCCCCTGCGAGCCCGACACGGGACGGTGCGACGTCGCGATCACCACCCCATCGCCCAGGCCCAACGGCAGCACCATCGGGCGCGACTGCATGCGCGGGCGCTGCTCGGTCATGACAAGTTCGCCGCCCGTGAAATCCACGCGGGGCTCGGACAGCAGCACGATCAGCCGCAGCGGAAACACGCAGGCGCCGTCGGCATGCTGCAGCAGCGGCTGGTAGCCGGGTGCGGGCAGGCGCTGGATCGTGGACAGGCTGCGCGATTGATCTGAAAGGCGGTTTTGCTGGAGGTAGGCGGGCAGATCGTCGGGGTAGGAGACATCCACGTCCAATGCGCTTGCCCAGGCGCGCGCCACCGGTAGCAGGCGCGCGTAGAGATCGGCGCGCAGGCTGGCCAGCGGCGCCGGCAAGGGATCGGGCAGGACTTGCAGCGCTGCCAGCGCGCGTGCGTCAGCGGGCGCATAGAGCGCGGGCAGGCGCGCCCAGCCCTGCGCGTCCAGGTCCTGCGCGATGCGTATCCAGTCGTATTGGCCGAGGGGCCGGGAGGCGGGCGTGGTCATGGTCCGGGGCGCGTCATGGAAGGGATCGTGATCTTGGGCGTGGTCAATTTCATCGTCTTGCGCGTGGCAAACGTCCTGGGGCCAGGCGTTACCCGCCGGCGGCACGAATCCACAGCTTAGCCAGTCCGGCGCGCCCGGGCACTCCGCCGCTTGCTATCCGCTGGGCCGCACCAGCCGGCGGTCAGTTGCCGTGCAGTATGCTTACCGGCTTCATCGACACTCCCCCCGCTGCCCGCAATGACTGATTTTCCCTTTGACGCCGTGCTGTTCGACTGCGACGGTGTCCTGGTCGATTCCGAACCCATCACCAGCCGCGTGCTGACCGAGATGCTCAATGAATTGGGCTGGGGCATCACACACGCCGAGACGATGCAGATCTTTACCGGGAAGGCGGTCAAGGACGAACTGCCGCTGATCGAGGCGCGCACCGGCGCCACGATCGATCAGGCATGGTTCGACCAGTTCCGCCAGCGCCGCAACGACGCGCTGGACCGCGATCTCCTGGAAATCCCCGGCGCGCCCGACGCCGTGCGCGCCTTGCACGAAGCGCTGAATGGACGCATCGCCGTGGCGTCGGGCGCGGACCGCCGCAAGGTCGAGCTGCAACTGGCCAAGGTGGGCATCGCCGACTGCTTCGACGGGCGCGTCTTCAGCGGTCACGAGATGCCGCGCAGCAAGCCGTTTCCGGACGTGTATCTGGCGGCCGCGCAGGCGCTGGGCGTGGACCCGAAGCGCTGCGCAATCGTCGAAGATACGGTCACCGGCGCAACGGCAGGCGTGGCCGCCGGCGCCACCGTGTTTGGCTACAGCCCTGGCGAACTCGGCCACAGCGGCGCGCAGGCGCTGCGCAACGTGGGCGTGTCGCACGTGTTCACCGATATGCGCGAGCTGCCGGCGTTGCTGGCGGGCTGGCGGGCGCAAGCTGCCTGACGCGCATCCGCCGCGCCGGGCATCAACGCCCGTGCGTGGCGTACTGTTCGCCGCCATCCAGGTCGATCACGGTCCCGCTCAGATAACCCGCGCGCGGCGAGGCGCCAAAGACGATCATGTCGGCCACCTCGCCCGGCTCCATCAACCGCCCGAACGGTAGATCCGACAGTGTTTCCTGCCAGCGCGATTCATCGCCCCAGCGCGCCTGCGCGCGTTGCCGTGCCAGCGTCAGCACGCGATCGGTGCGCGTGCGCGACGGATTGATGCCGAACACCCGCACGCCGTGGCGCGGCGATTCGCCGCCCAGCGCCCGCGTGAAGGCAATGAGCGAGGCGTTGGCCGCCGCGCCGCAGATGTAATCGGCGCGCGGCGCCGAGCCCGCCATGCCGATGATGTTGGCAATGACGCCCGATCCCGCGTCGCGCATCGCCGGATAGTAGTGGCGCGCCAGGCTGATGTAGCCGTGCACCTTCAACTCCCAGCCCGCGCGCCAGCGTTCGTCCTGAACCTGATCCAGCGCGCCGCCCGGCACGGCGCCGGCGTTGTTCACCAGGATGTCGACGGGCCCCGTTTCCTTGCACAGGCGCTCGGCCGCGCCGGGTTGCGCCAGATCCAGCGTCACCGCGCCGGCCTGCCGCCCCGTCTGCTCGCGGATCGCAGCCGTGGCGCCATGCAGCGCGGCATCGTCACGCGCAACCAGTATCGGCTCGGCGCCTTCCCGCGCAAAAGCGATGGCGCACGCCAGACCGATTCCCTTGGAAGCGCCCGTGATGAGGACGCGTTTACCCGTCAGCTGCAAATCCATGTAGCGCTCCTGTCGATGCGCGCCGGTCGGCGCGGCCTTGCAGACGTTGTAAACCGGATGCGCGGCGCTGTGGCGCCCCGCGAAGATTTTTCTGGCGCCTTCGCATGGAATGCATCGCAGCGTGCCGCGCCGTCGTGTCGCCTGCTATGCTCGGTTTCTCCTCGGATCCAAGGACTCGTCGATGTCGCAAATCTGGCTGGAAATCTGGGCTGCAGTGCGTACTGAATTTGCCGATATTCCGGATGTGGCGGAGGCAACACGCATTGTGCTGCGCTTGAGCATGGCCGTCCTGCTGGGCGGCCTGTTGGGTTACGAACGGGAACGCAGAGGCAAGGACGCCGGCCTGCGCACGCACATGCTGGTGGCGCTGGGCGCGGCCATTTTCGTGCTGGTGCCGTTGCAGGGCGGCATGGAAGTCGGAGACCTGAGCCGCGTGCTGCAAGGCGTGATCGCGGGCATCGGCTTCCTGGGGGCGGGCGCCATCATCAAGCTGGGCGCCGAGCGCGAAATCCACGGCCTCACCACATCGGCCAGCATCTGGATGACCGCCGCCATCGGCGTGGCCGCCGGCATGGGCCGCGAGGCCACCGCCGTGGTCAGCACCTTGATGGCGCTTTTCGTGCTGGCCGTGCTGCGCCGCGTCGAGGCGCGCATTTCTGCAAGCCAGGAGAAACGCGTGATCTCGACGGACGACAAGGGATCGCCGTAGACACCGGAAGCGGATCCGCCCGGCGCAGTCTTGCCGGGCTGCCCGCTAATTACCGCCCGCTAATTACCGCCCGATACCTCGATGAACGACCCGCTGGTATAGCCAGCCTCGTCCGAAAACAGCCACATCACCGCCCCGGCCACTTCTTCCACGGTGCCGCCGCGGCGCAACGGAATGACGCTTTTCAGCCGGTCGACGCGGCCCGGCTCGCCGCCGCTGGCGTGCATCTCGGTGTAGATCGTGCCGGGGCGCACCCCATTCACGCGGATGCCTTCGGGGGCGACTTCCTTGGACAGCCCGATGGTCAGCGTGTCCATCGCGCCCTTGGACGCGGCGTAGTCCACGTATTCGTTGGGCGATCCCAGCCGCGCCGCGGCCGACGACACGTTGACGATGGCGCCGCCCTGGCCGCCGTGGCGCGGCGACATCCGGCGCACGGCTTCGCGCGCGCACATGAACGCACCAACCACGTTGGTGGACAGCACCCGTTGCAGCCGGGCGGCATCCATGTCCTCGACGCGCATCTGCTTTTCCAGGATGCCGGCGTTGTTGACCAGCGCGTCGATGCGACCCAGACGCTCGTCCAGCGTGCGGTACATGCGCAACACCTGGTCTTCGTGGGCGACATCCGCCTGAATTGCGACGGCCTTCCCGCCGTCGCGGGTGATCTCGTCCACGACCGCCTCTGCGGCATCGGCATTGGCGTGGTAATTGACGCCGACCGCGTACCCGCGGCGGGCAGCCAGCTTGGCGATGGCGGCCCCGATGCCGCGGCTGCCGCCAGTGACCAGCATGACTTTGGACATGGTTTCCTCCTGTGGTGGCATCTGTTGGGCCACACGTTAGCAAACGCGGGCGATCAGATCCATACGTCGTTGGGCGCACGGCGCGGCCCGCCTTCGTCGCCTGTGTTCGCGACGCCGCGCGGCTCGATCAGCATGAGTTGCACTTCCTGCGGCGCACAGGGCTTGTGCTCCACGCCCTTTGGGATCACGGTCATTTCACCGGGACCCAGTGCAATTTCGCCGTCACGCAGCGCGATCCGCAGATGGCCCGCGATGACGATGAACGTCTCGTCCGTGTCGGCGTGCGAGTGCCAGACAAAATCGCCTTTCAGCTTGACGAGCTTGAACTGGTAGTCGTTCATCTCGGCAATGACCTTGGGCATCCAGTGGTCGTGGATCAGGGCCAGCTTGGCGGCCAGATTGATGGAAGCGGGGAGGGACATGGCGGGCTCGTGGGGATGGAAAGCCCCACGATACGGCGGCGCCGGGCGTGCCGTCTTGTACGATCGAGCAGCTTTTGCCGATGCCCGCCGGGGCCGCGCGTCAGCCGTTCAGCATCCGCCGCCAGCGGTCGGGCGCCATGCCGTAGGCCTGCACATGGCGGCGCGTAAGGTGACTTTGATCGGTGAAGCCCGCGTCGGCGGCGGCCTGCGCCAGCGGCGTGCCCACCGCGATCAGCCGGCGCGCCAGGTCCAGGCGCCGCAGCATCACGTAGCGGTATGGGCTGGTGCCGAACAGCGCGCGGAAATCGCGCGACAGGCTCCAGCGATCCGTGCCCGCCGCGCGCGCAAGGTCGTCCAGCAGGATCGGCTGGTCCAACGATGCATGGATGAACTGCCGGGCGCGTTCGGATGCGGCGTAATCGGGCGCGCGCCGGCCGGTTCTGCGGCCCGCGGCGGCGCACAGCGCGTGCGCCAGTTCAAACAGCGCGTCATCTTCCTGTAGCGGATCGATGTCCTGGCCCGTGGCCTTAAGCAGCGCGCCGCTGGCCGCGTACAGCCGCGGATCGGCGCTGATGCCGTCGCGGATGAACGGCAGCGGCCGGCCGCCCAGGATCTGCTGGATCAGCGCCGGCTCTACATAGATCATCCGGTAATGAAAGCCCGCGTCGGTGCCGGCCTGGCCGTCATGCGCTTCGTCGGGATGCAGCACGATGGTGCCGCCCGGCAGGCTGTGTTGCATGCCGCGCCGGTAATGAAAACTTTGCACGCCGGCCAGGGTGCGGCCGATGGCGTAGGTGTCGTGGCGGTGCATGTCGTAGCCATGCCCGCCGAAGTACGCTTCGATGCGCTCCACGCGGCTAGACGGCGCGGCGCGCCGGATCCAGTCTTTGCGGGTCGCCTCGACGGCCATGAGCAGACCCTGCGGCTACGCCGGCTGCTTTAACTGGACCAGCACGAACTCGTTGCCGTACAGGTCGATGAAGTGGGCGTACGCGGCGGTCTCTTCCTGTACGGGTTCGCGCGTGAAGCGCACGCCCTTGGCCGAAAAGTGCGCGTGATCGCGCAGCACGTCGTCCGTGTAGAACACGCCGACCGGCTGGCCGCCGGTCTGGTCGCCCACGCGATCGCGTTGCGCCTGCGTCTGGGCCTGCAGCAGCCACATGCCCACCGAGGGCTGATCGTGCAGACGCAGATGCACATAGCGCTGCTGGCCGACAGGCATGTCGACAGACACCTCCATCCCGAGCTTGTCCCGGTAGAAGGCGATGGCGGTGTCGTAGTCGTTTACCAGCAGGACGAGACGGCCCAGCGTGTGCATATCAGGACTCTCTTCAAATGGATCGTGCGGCCATGCTAACCCACCAGGAAGTCTTTGACTTCAGTCGGCGGCGTCGGCCTCGCGCAGCAGGCGAACGCCGACCAGCGGATAGCGCGTTTCCTGCGTGTTCCAGTTGCGGTACGACGAGCGCGTGTACAGCGCCCACGTATGCCACGAGCCCCCGCGCCGCACGCGCACGTTGCCGGCTTCCGGACCCTGCGGATCATCAGTCGGGGAGTGGGCGTAGTAGTCCTCGCCGTACCAGTCCGCGACCCATTCCCATGCGTTGCCGTGCATGTCGTACAGGCCGAACGCGTTGGGCGCGTAGCTGGCGACCGGGGCGGTGAAGGTGTTGCCGTCGTGGCGCGGCGAGGCAAAGGCCTGCCACTTCGGCCACAGCGGGCTGGCGTCGGCATCAAAGCCGTTGCCCACATCCGGCATCGCGGCCGGGTCGTCGCCGTTCTGGTAGCGCGTGCGCGTGCCGGCCCGGCAGGCATATTCCCATTCGGCTTCGGTGGGCAGGCGGTACACGCGGCCTTCCGTCCTGGTCAGCCATTGCGCCAGCGCCTGCGCGTCGTTCCAGCTGATGTTCACCACCGGGTGATCGTCGCCCTGCACAAATCCCGGGTTGCGCCAGGAATACCGGCGGTCGCGGCCTTCGAAGGCGTCGCCCGATGCGGACGTTTCCGGATCGTACGCGGCGTTGTAGCCGTAGCCGCCGGTGCCGTCGGCCTCGGACTCCGGCACGTAGCCGGACGCTTCGATGAAGCGCCGGAACTGGCCCACGGTGACTTCCGTGCGCTCCAGGTAGAACGGCCGCGTGATGCGAACGGCATGCACCGGCGCTTCATCAAAGAGCTGGGCATAACGGTCAGGCGGATAGTGCGGATACGCGGCGGCGAGCGTGTCGGCGCCTTCGTCGCTGCCCATCTGGAACGTGCCCGCCGGCACACGGACGAACGTCATACCCAGCGAGTTCTCGACGATGTCGGGCGGGGTGGCCGACTGGACGGACGCGCAGGTCAGGGTGCAGAGCAGGGCGAAGGCAGTGCGGGTACGCATGGCAGTCCGACGGGTTAGGCCTGAGGGGTGCGCAATAGTAGGTCCGCTGCGCGGCCGCCGCCAGACATGGTGAACCCTCATGTTGGACGGACGCGTCGCCGGAAGCCGGAGCGTAGGATCGCCGGATCGCCGGATCCGGACTGCCGGACCGCCGGACTTCCGGGCGGCGGCCCCCTAAAAGGCCGACATCGGCGACGGCCTCCTGCTCAGTTTTCCCCCGCCCGCGCATCCAGCCATTGCCGCGGTGACGCGCCCAGCTTCTGGCTGAAGATGCGCGACAGGGCCGACGCGTTCGCGTAGCCCAGTTCGGCAGCGATCGTCTTGACGGCGGTGCCTTCCCGCAAGCGCGACTGCGCCAGCGTCAGGCGCCAGTCGGCCAGGTAGTCCGCCGGCGGCTGGCCGACCACGTGCTTGAACGCAGCGGCGAAGGCGCTGCGCGACATGCCCGCGCGGCTG
>NZ_DIEJ01000208.1:0-28159 GCF_002418565.1 Achromobacter sp. UBA5777
GCACCCTCAGCCGGCTTCGCGCCGGGCTGCGCGGCTGGCGCGCCGCCCTGTGCGGGCGCCCCGCCCTGTTTCCATTGACTGACCTGCACCGGCGCGCCGGGGCGGATCTTCTGGAAGCCTTCGACCACCACCACGTCGCCGGCCTTCAGGCCGCTGGTGATCAGCCAGTTGTTCTGGAAGGCGCCGCCCGTGGTGACGGGCGACTGCGCGATCTTGTTGTCGCGCACCAGCATCAGGCTCTGCTTGCCGTCGGCCGTGCGTTGCAGCGCCTGCTGGGGAACCATCAGGGCGACGTCGTCAAAGCCCTGCTCCAGCCGGACACGCACATACATGCCGGGCAGCAGGATGCCGTCGGGATTGGGGACTTCGGCCCGCAGATTCACCTGGCCCGTGCTGGGGTCCACCGTGATGCCCGTGAACAGCAGTTTGCCAGGGTGATCGTATTCGGAGCCATCTTCGAGCACGACGGTGGCGCGGGCGGCGTCTTTGCCCACCTGCTGCAGACGGCCGCTGGCAAAGGCGCGGCGCAGCGCGGCCAGGTCAGCGGTGGACTGCGTGAAGTCGACGTAGATGGGGTCCAGCTGCTGCACCGTGGCCATTTGGGTGGCGGAGGTGGATTCGACCAGCGCGCCCTCGGTGACCAGCGGCTTGCCGATGCGGCCGGTGATCGGCGAGGTGACGTCCGTGTAGCTCAGGTTGATCGCGGCGTTGTCCTGCGCGGCCTTGGCGGCGGCGACGGTGGCGTCGGCCTGGCGGAAGGATGCCACGGCGTTGTCGTATTCCTGCTTGCTGACGGCGTTGGCCTTGACCAGCGGGGCATAGCGGTCGGCCAGCAGCTTGGCGCTGAACAGGTTGGCCTGCGCCTGCTTCAACTGCGCCGTTGCCTGATCGTAGGCGGCCTTGTAGGGCGCCGGGTCGATCTTGAACAGCAGCTGGTTTTCCTTGACGTCGCCGCCCTGCTCGAACGTGATGCGCTGCACGATGCCGGTGACACGGGCGCGGATCTGCGCGTCGCGCACGGCGTCCACGCGGCCGGGCAGTTCAGAGACGATGGGTGCGCGCTGCGGCTGCACGGTAACGACGCTGACCTGGGGCATGCCAGGATTCATCTGGGGCTTTTCACCACAACCCGCCAATATCAGCGCGAGGACGCCACCGGAAACAGCCAGACCCGAAATTCGTTTAGGCGAAAACCGCATTGAAACCCCCGCGTAGCGTAATGAATCGCGTCGTGAAATCGCGTCAGGAACCGCAGCAATCCGAACGTGCCAGGAGGCAGCGATCAAATCATGACCAAGCGTCACCAACGACACGTGAATAGCCCAGTAATGTAACTCAGATATTGGGGAAATCACGTACTTTCGGGCAGTTCGGGGGAACTTTCGGGAGTAATTCCGCAACAATTTTTAGCCGCTGGCGAGCTCCCGCAGATTGCCCAGGAACGCGTAGCCCACGCCATGCACGGTGTGCAGCGGCAGCCGTGCGCCGGCAAGGCGGACCTTGGTGCGAAGCCGGCAGATGGCGACGTTGAGCGACCGCATGTTCATGCCGCCACGCAAGGATTTCACTTCGCTGCGGGCCAGTTCCCGCCGCGGGTTCTTTAACAGGCACGCAAAGCAGGCGCGCTCGACCTCGGTAAGATCCAGCCGCACGCCGTTGGGCAGTTGCAGCGTCCAGCCCCAATAGAGCAGGCTCCACCAGCCGTCGACGGGTTCGTGCGCCTGGCTGGAAGACCACGGGCCGAGCGCAGTATGACCGGCAGCAGCGCCAGCCGTCCTGCCGGCAGCAATGCCGGCAGAAACGCCAGCGTGAACGGAAGCAATACCGGGATCAGGAAAGGGAGCGTTCAAGGCGGATCTCCACCAGGACGGCCGGTGGCACGCGTTGGGGCGGCCCGTCCCGGAACAAGGTTGCGGTTTGTCCCGGAAGGCTACCTTCACGGCGAGGCTTTGCGCCCGTCGCCGGCCAACTATCAGACCAATCCGACTTTCACGCCCCCCGGATGACCCCGCAGCCCGCTACGAATGATGCGTGCCGTTGCGATGGATGTCGTGCGTGACGAAGCAGCTATCCTGCGTCGGCCGGTTCAGAATGCCCGGCTTTTCAAGCGTGCGGCGGATGTCCGTCAATCCCGACTCCCAGTGCTCGCGCATGGCTTCGGTGCCGAACTCGTAGTCCTTGGAGTACCGCTCGCGGTGCTTGGCCTCGTAGATGAGGTTGATGATGTTGGTGGCCGGCGTGTGCGAAAGTTTGCGGATGTCGGCCAGGTCCGACGCGTCGCGTTCGCTTTCGGGCAGGCGCTCGAGCAGCCGCTGCAGTCCATGGCGCAGCTTCAGCACGCGCCGCAACTGATCGGTGACCAAACGGGTTCGGCTGGAATACTGGATATCCTTTTGCCGCTCGGCCACCTCTTCGAGCGAGGTGGGCAGATCGCCGCGCGCCGGCCAGAGATCGACCTGGAATGCGAGCGTGTCACGCATGTTTTCGGTGGTCAGCACCTGCGCCAGCGGCGTGTTGGAGACGACGCCCCCGTCCCAATAGTGCTCGCCGCCGATCTCCACCGACGGGAACCCCGGCGGCAAGGCGCCCGAGGCCATGACGTGCTCGGGTCCCAGCGTGTGATGCAAGGTGTCGAAATACGCGAAGTTGCCCGAGCGCACGTTCACGGCGCCGAAGCTGGCCCGCACCGCGCCGCTGTTGAGCAGCTTGAAATCCACGAACTGGCGCAGGGTGTCGGCCAGCGGCGTCGTGTCGTAGAAGCTGGTGGAAGCGGCGCCGCGGCCCCGCACCAGATAGGGCGGTGGAAAACGCGGCTTGAAGAAACCCGGCTGGCCCGTCAGCAGGGCCTGCATGGCCGAGACCTGCCCGTTCATCGCGGGCGAGCCAAAGCCAAACGGCTGGCCTTCGAACATGCGGGTGAAGGCATCGCCCCAGGGCAATGAGGCAAAGCCGGTGGGCCGGCAGATGCTTTCCCAGAAGCCGCGCAGGCGTTCGACCCGCTCGTCTTCCGGGGATCCTGCGATGATGGCCGCGTTGATCGACCCGATGGAGATGCCGGAAATCCAGTTGGGCCGGATGCCGGCTTCGTGCAGGCCCTGGTACACCCCCGCCTGGTAGGAACCGAGCGCGCCTCCGCCCTGCAGCACGAGCGCGACGGTATCGTAGGGCGGCGTATCGCCGGTGTCTTCGGCCAGGGCCTTGCGGCGAGCGGTCATGCGGCGTCCTCTAGCGCTTGGTCTTGTCCGGCACCTGCGGCGTGCCGACGCCGGCGCGGAACGGGTACTTGGCGAAGACCTCCGCCACCACCTTGTCCACGTTCTCCGCCGAACCCGCGCTGTCGGGATTCTGGACCTCGCCCACGGCAACGCCCTCCCAGACCAGTTGCCGCCGCCGCGCATCGACCAGGTCGACGCTCAGCGTGCCTTCGGTGTATTGGTAGACGTCGTCGCCCCAGCCGTAGCCGGGCCAGCCGCCGTAAAAGCCGGTGCGATAGCCGTAATACGGACCCATGGGCGCGAAGCCGGGCGTGACTTCGGTCTGCTGCTGGAGCTTGGCGCCGAAATTCAGAAGCAGGTCGGGATTGGTGGCGCTATAGGTGTAGCCGCGCATTTCCATCTGGCCGCGGGCCGCGCTCTTGAGCCGTTCGGTCAGCAGCGTGTTGTAGCCGGCCTTGTCCGTCCCCAGCGGAGACATGTAGCCGAACGTCTGATACTGCGCAAAATTTGCCTGGTGGTCGTAATCGCTCTTGACCGTTGGGCCTGAGGCGCAGGCCGCCAGTAATGCCGTCATGGAACCCGCCGTCAGCAATTTCAACGCTTTCATGTCGATCTCTCCGTGAGTTCAAGGCGACCACATAGTGCCGCGAAGCCATCAAAGTTTCAACAGAATCTCATTCGCAACCACCAAAATTCCAGGCAAGATCGCGCGATGCCGTGCATGCCGCCAAACTGGGGGTGCCCATTCACCGGCGCGCCCGGACTGCCGTGGCGCCTGGCAGGACGACTTCCACACCGTGCAGGGTCACTTCCCTATCGCCCCGCGCGTCGGGTCCATTACACTTCCCGTCGCTTCCCGCCATCCCTACAGACACGCCCATGCTTGAACTCGACGGCTCCATATGGTTTCGCTCCGGCGCCCAGACCTGGGGCGGCAAGAACCGCATTGATCTGCTGGCGCAGATCGATGCAACCGGGTCGATCACGGCGGCGGCGCGCGCCGTGGGCATGAGCTACAAGGGCGCGTGGGATGCCATCGACGCCATGAACAACCTGGCCGGCGAGCCGCTGGTGCTGCGCGCGGCGGGCGGCAAGGGCGGCGGCGGCACGCAGCTGACGGACCGGGCGCGCCGCCTGATCACGACCTTCCGGGCGCTTGAAGTCGAACACCGCAAGTTCATGGACAACCTGACGCGCGCGGGGCTGGATGCCAGCGGCGACATCGACCTGATGAGGCGTTTCATGCTCAAGACCAGCGCGCGCAACAAGTTTCTGGGCACCGTCATCGAGATCCGCGAGGGCGCCGTCAACGATGAAGTGGTGCTGCGCATTGCAGGCGGCCACACGGTCACGGCCACCATCACCCGTGAAAGCACCAAAGAGCTGGGCCTTGCACCCGGCAAGGAAGCCATCGCGCTGGTCAAGGCGTCGTCGGTCATCGTCGGCGCGCCGGGGCCGGGACTGCGCCTGTCGGCCCGCAATCAATTGCAGGGTCGCATCACCGACCTGCGCCCGGGCGCCGTCAACAGCGAAATCCTGATTGCCATGGACGGCGGCGCCACGCTGGCGGCCATCGTCACGAACGAGAGCGCCGCAGACCTGAAGCTGGATGTCGGCGCCGAGGCGGTGGCGATCTTCAAGGCGTCCAGCGTGATTCTTGGCGTGCTGGACTGACGCCGGCAATTGCGGCGGCCTGCACCCAAGTCTGGCCGTCACGCGAATCAGGCCATCACCGTGTTGATTACAGCCCCACGTTCTCGTCGTGGCGCCCCACCCTGCCCTCACGCACCTCGAACACCTCGTCGGCCAGGGCCTCCACGTCCGCGGGGTCGTGCGTGATCAGCAGCATCGGCACATCAAGTTGCCGCTGCAACGCGTCCAGCTCCTGCCGCATCTTGCCGCGCAACTGCGAGTCCAGCGCGGAAAACGGTTCGTCCAGCAGCAGGATGTCGGGCTGCAGCATCAGCGCCCGCGCCAGCGCGACGCGCTGCTTCTGCCCGCCTGATATCTCGTTGGGATAGCTGCCGACGATGGCGCCCAGTTCAAACGCATCCACCCAGCGCCGGGCTTCCGGCGTCACCTCGCGGCGAGGCGGATTGAGCCAGCCGGGACGCAGGCCGAATGCGATGTTCTGCGCCACGGTCAGATGGGGAAACAGCGCATAGTCCTGGAACAGGTACGCCACGCGGCGCGAGCGCGCCGGCAGGTTGATGCCCGACTCGCTGTCGAACAGCACCCGTCCATTGATGGCGATGCGCCCGGCGTCCGGACGCAGCAGTCCGGCCACGGCGCGCAAGGTAAGGCTTTTGCCCGCGCCGGACGGCCCGAACAGCGCGATGCGTTTGGCGGCTGACTTGAACTGCACGTCGAGCTCGAATCTGCGGTCGCCCGAGACCATGTGCTTGCGCACGGCAAGGTCGATACTCATCGCCCGCCTCCATTGCGCTGGCCGGCGCCGATGGGCACCAGCTTGCCGGCGGCCAGCAGCACGACGATGCAGGTGATGGAGGTGACCAGCACCAGCATGTTGGCAGTGGCGTCATCGCCCGCCTGCACCGCTTCGTAGATGGCGACCGACAAGGTCTGCGTGCGGCCCGGCAGGTTGCCTGCGATCATCAGCGTGGCGCCGAATTCGCCCAGCGCCCGCGCAAAGGCCAGCAGCACGCCGGCCGCGATGCCGCGGGCGGCCAGCGGCAAGGTAACGCGAAAGAACACGCCCGCCTCGCCCACGCCCAGCACTCGGGCCGCGTTTTCGAGCTGGCCATCCACGTTTTCAAACGCGGCCCGCGCAGACTTGAACACCAGCGGAAAAGCCACCACCGACGCCGCGATCACGGCGCCTTGCCACGTGAAGACCAGCTCGATGTTCCAGCGCGCCAGCGTCTCGCCGATGATGCCGCGCCGGCCCAGCAGCACCAGCAGGTAATAACCCAGCACGGTCGGCGGCAGCACCAGCGGCAGCGTCAGGATGGCGTCCAGCAGGTCGCGGCCTGGCCAACGCCATCGCGACAAGCCATAGGCCGCGGCCGTGCCGGCCACGGTTGCCAATAGCGTGGCCCAACCTGCCACTTTCAGGGAAAGCAGCAGCGGCACCCAGACCGGATCACTCATCAATACCTACGATTCAACAGAGACTCAGGGCTTCTGAAAGCCGAAACGCGACAGTATCGCCTGTCCGGCGGGCGACATGACATAGGCCACGAAGCTTTCGGCTTCCTTGGCCGCGGCCTCGCGCGTGGTCAACGCAATGGGATAAGTCACGGGCGTGGTCGACGGGACGCGCACGGCGACATTGACCTTGCCCGGCATGATGGCCGCGTCGGTCGCGAACACGAAGCCCGCATCGACCTCGCCGCGCGCCACGTAGTCCAGGCTTTGGCGCACGTTCTGCGCCAGCACGCTCTTGGCCTGCACGGCGTCCCACAGACCCTCGGCCTGCAGCGCGGCCTGCGTGTAGCGGCCGACCGGCACCGAGGCCGGATTGCCGTAAGCGATGCGCTTGACCTCGTCGCGCTCCAGGTCCTTGAGCGATTTGATTCCCGCCTTGCTGTCGGTCGGAACGATCAGCACGATCTGGTTGGCCGCGAAGTCCACGCGGGTGGCGGGCTTGACAGCCTTTTCCTCGACCGCCTTGTCCATCGCCTTCTGGTCGGCGGACGCGAATACATCCGCGGGGGCACCCTTCACGATCTGCTGCAAGAGCACGTCGGACGCGCCGAAGTTCAGGACCACCTTGGTGCCGGCATGTTCCTTTTCAAAGCCCTGCGCCACTTCCTTGAAGGCATTGGTCAGGCTGGCGGCGGCCGACACCACGATTTCTCCGGCGCTGGCATTGGCGCCCCAGGCGGCGGCGAGCGCCACGGTCAGCGCCACGAGCGGGCGTTTGTGCAACATGTATTTCTCCTGTGGATGGCGGCGTGTCAGGATCGAAATATATCCAGGTATATAACGGTCGTCAATTTTGGTCGCCACAGGGGTTTATGAAATATCAAGGGAGACGCCGGCCGGCGGAATCAGCCGCGGTCGACAGTGGTGACGTGCACGGATTCGGGCGCCAGCGCGACGCGCAGAAAGTCCAACGCGGTTTCGGGGCGGGCGGCGCCGCACATGAAGATGTCCAGGGCCGCGAAGCAGTGCTCCGGCCAGGAATGGATGCTGATATGGGATTCGCTGAGCAGGATCACGCCGGTCACCCCCGCCCCGTCCCCGAAATGATGGAAGTGGGTGCTCAGCACCTGCGCCCCGGCCGCGCACGCCGCCGCGGTCATGTGCCGTTCCAGCGCCTGCGCGTCGGTCAGGAGGCTGGGCGCCACGCCTCGAAAGTCGGCCAGCACGTGCCGGCCGGGAGTTCCGTACACGGTCACTTGTGGGATCCGCCCGAGGACCAGCCCGAGCCGCCCGAAGAACTGCTGCCCCAACTGCTGCTACTACTGCCGCCCCCCAGGCGCGTGCCCGGCGCACTGGCGCTGGTGGTGGCCAGCACGACCACCATCGCGTACATGGCATACAACAACTTGCCCTTCATCTATTCGTCCTCGCCTGTCAGCATGTCGGCCAGCATGGCCGGTAGCCAGAGAAACACCATCCCGATCAGAACCGGAATGAAGCGGCCGGCAAAAATATTGTTGAAGTTCAGGAACACCATCGCGATCAGCGCGCCCTTTGCCCATTTGCGATAGCCGCCCGCGCCCTTGGCCGACGCCACCCGCATCGCCTTCTGGCGATTGAGTTCCGGGCGGTCGAACCACTGGGCCAGTTGCGCCGGCGACACCGGCGCCGACGCCGACCAGCCCAGTTCCTTGTCGGCCAGTTCGCGGGTCAGCTTCAACGTGCCGACCTGGTAATCGGTGATCTGCGTGCTGTCGCCCACCTTGACGCGCCAGTTGAAGGCGCCCAGCGCCATTTCAACGCGCGAGGTGTAGTCGTACAGCTTCTGGTACACCCGGTTGCGCCAGCGCACGCTGGTGGCGTTGTTGTGGCTGGGCCAGGTGTCGCAGACCTGCACGCGTTCCCAGCCCTCGTCGGACTCCACCAGCCAGACGAACCCCTTGGCCGGGTTGAACAGCAGGTATTCCATCCAGCTTGAGGGTTCTTCGGGATCGGGATCGGCGCACTTCATCAGGCCGATCAGCGTGAAGTCGACGCCTTCCATCTTGGCGACCGAGCCCAGCGGCAGCGTGGCGCGGATCTTCTGCACCTTGCGCGCCTTTTCAATGACCTCGGCCGTGGGGCCCGAGCAGTCGACGGCGGCGGCGCACGACGGGCAGACGACATTCGTGGCCATGGCGGCCACGAACGAGATCGGCGCGCCGCAGTTCGGGCAGTCCAGCGCCTTGATCTGGCCGCGAAAGCGCCCCGCGGTTTCCTCGACCTGTTCTTTGGTGCGCAACGAGCCCGCCTGCATGGCGGACAGGTCGAACGCCTTGCCGATATAGAGTTCGGGCTGCGGACCGTCGGAGAAATCCAGCGTCAGGAACGCGTCCAGGCTGCGGTAGTCGGCCACCTTGGCCTGCCAGCCGTCGCCCGGCACGAAGGGCAGCTCGCCCTGCGCGCCGCCGGCCTGGCTGGTGCGCACGTCCGCCGCCACGAAACGCTGGCCGTCGAGTTTCAGCTCATCGCCGGGCGAGATGCTGTCGAACGCCGGCATCTCCTGCACGGACTTGACCTTGCGCCGCCGCGTGACGGCATACTGGCCCGAGGCGTCCGACAGCCAGCCGTCGGACCCGTCGTCGAACCACACGTACCACTCGTTCCAGAAGCCCTCGTCAAAGCGCATCTGGATGCGGCCGATGACGTCAAAGCGCTTGCCGTCATGGGTGCCCGTCGCACCCAGGCACAGCGGCGAATAGTCCTCCAGGACGTCGGCCGCCTCGCCGGTGCGCCTGACCGACTCCGCGTCCTTGAGCAAGGTGCTGCGGCAGGCGCCGCAGACCGCCATGACGGAGGCCGCGGACGTGAACTTGACTGGGGCGCCGCACTGCGGACACAGAACCTGCTGCATGGGGCCTTAGCTGGTGAGTTTCTTCAGCACCTCGGCCTTGGCCGAGTCGTAGTCCGCCGCCGTGATGAGGCCCTTGTCCAGCAGGTCTTTCAATTGCTGCAGGCGCTGCACCGGATCGGCCTGCGCGGGCTGAGCGGCGGGTTGTTGCGTCGGCTGCTGCGGCTGCTGTTGGGCCGGCTGCTGTTGGGCCGGCTGCTGCGGCTGGCCCTGAGATACGCCCAGTCCCTGCGCCATCGTCTGGCCCAGCGCCGCGCCGGCCGCCAGGCCCGCGCCGATGCCCGCAATGCCGCCTTCGTTCTGCGCGGCCAGCGGAATCGACGTCGCCGTCTGATACTGCGTGAACTTGCCCAGGTCGCCGGCCATGCCCATCGAGATCCGGGTGTCGAGCGCCTTTTGCAGCTCTTCGGGCAACGACACGTTCTCGACCGTGAAGTTGTCCAGCTTGACGCCGTAGCGGTCGAACACGGGCGCCAGCTGTTCGGCAATGCTCTGCGACATCAGGCCCTGGTTGCCGGCGATGTCCAGGAACGGCACCTTGGAACTGCCCAGGGCGGTCGTCATGGCGGCCACGACCATATTGCGCAGCTGCGCTTCAAGGTCGTCCACCGTGTACACGTCGCGCGTGCCGCTGATTTCGCGGTAGAACTTGCCGGGATCGGATATCTGGTACGAATACACGCCGAACGCACGCAGGCGCACCATGCCGAATTCGCTGTCGCGCAGCGTCACGGGCTGCGCCGTGCCCCAGCGCCGGCCCAGTTGCAGGCGCGTGCTGAAGAAGATGACGTCCGACTTGAAGGGCGACTCGAACAGCTTGTCCCAGTTCTTCAGGTAGGTCAGGATCGGCAGCGTCTGCGTCGTCAGCTTGTACATGCCGGGGCCGAACACGTCGGCCACCTTGCCTTCGTTGACGAACACCGCCATCTGCGATTCCCGCACGGTCAGGCTGGCGCCGTACTGGATTTCAAAATCCTGCATCGGATGGCGCCAGGCGAGCACGCCGTCGCGATCCTCGTTCCATTGCAGGATGTCGATGAACTGCTTGCGAATGAATGAACCGAGACTCATGGAAAGTCCTCCTGTGTCAGATCGGAGAGTGCGCGCCGCTCAGGTCAGGCAGGCAGCGTTGACGATGCCGGCCGCCAGCGAGATCGCGCCGATCAGGCCGCCCATGGCGATGTTGTTTTCGGCGATGGCGTCGGTCATGCCGCGTATGGCCTTGGACACCACCGCGTAGACGACGATCTGCACGATCATCGCCGCCACGCCCCAGACCACGAACATGACGAAGCTGGCGTGGACCGCGATGCTGGAACACAGGGTCAGGCTGAAGCCGACCAGCGCGCCGCCATAAGACAGGGCGGCGGCGATGTTGCCCTCGCGGATGAGGTCGAATTCCTTGTAGTGCGTGATGGCCGTATAGACCGCCGTAAAAACGCCCAGCATGACGAGCGCCGAGACGATATAGATCAGATAGGTCACCGCCGGATGCATTGCTTCTCCCATTGCCAGCCTCCCAATTGCGCGCAGTATATACGTCGCGTTCGATATACTGCGAACGCATTTTTTGGCTCGGACACTCCCATGCGCGACCGCGTTCTCATTCTCTCGGTATTGATCGTTGCGTCCTGCGGGTTGGGCTACGAGCTCATCAGCAGCGCGCTCGCCAGCTATTTGCTTGGGGATTCGATCCTTCAGTTCTCCTCCGTGATCGGGTGCTATCTCTTCGCGATGGGCATCGGATCGTGGTTGTCAAAATATGTAAGAGACGAAGACGTTCTGAATCGCTTCATCGACGTCGAGCTGCTGGTCGCGCTGTTGGGCGGCGTGTCGGCCGCCGTCCTGTTCCTGGTGTTCGCGTGGTTGTCCGCGCCCTTTCGCGCGGCGTTGTATGTCGGCGTCTTCATCATCGGACTGATGGTCGGCATGGAGATCCCGCTGGTGATGCGGGTCTTCAATCAGCGCAAGGCCGAATTCCGCGAAATCGTCAGCCGCGTGCTGACCTTCGACTACCTGGGCGCGCTGGCCGTGTCGCTGGTGTTCCCATTGCTGCTGGCGCCCAAGCTGGGGCTTCTGCGCACCAGCTTCCTGTTCGGCATCCTGAACGCCAGCGTGGCGCTGTGGACCACGTGGCTGTTCCGCGCCGAGGTCACCCGCCCCGGCGAAAAGGCCGTGCGCGCTGGCGTGGTGCTGGGGATTCTGGGCCTGGGGTTCGTCTATTCCGGCAGCATGACCGCCTGGGCAGAAAAAGGCCTGTATGGCGACGACATCATCCACGCCGAGACCACGCAGTATCAGCGCCTGGCCGTGACGCGCTGGCACGACGACCTGCGCCTGTACATCAACGGCAACCTGCAGTTCTCGTCGCGCGACGAGCACCGGTATCACGAATCGCTGGTGCATCCCGGCCTTCAGGTGCTGCCGTGGGCGCGCAACGTGCTGGTGCTGGGCGGCGGCGACGGCCTGGCCGTGCGCGAGATCCTGAAATACAAGAACGTCGAACATGTCACGCTGGTGGATCTGGATCCGGCCATGACGAATCTGTTTTCGCGTTCGGATCCGCTGGTCGCGCTGAACGCGGGCGCGCTCAAGGACCCGCGCGTCACCGTCATCAATGACGACGCGGGGCGGTGGCTGGAGACGCACGCCGAGGTCTACGACTTCATCGTGGTGGACTTTCCCGATCCGTCCAACTTCGGCCTGGGGCGGCTATATTCCGTGCCGGTCTATCACCTGATGGCGCGGCATCTGGCGGAAAACGGCTATATGGTCGTGCAGTCCACCTCGCCCTATTTCGCGCCGCGTTCGTTCTGGAGCGTGGACGCCACTCTGAAGGAAGCCGGCCTGAACACCTGGCCGTATCACACCTACGTGCCGTCGTTTGGCGACTGGGGTTTCATCCTGGCCAGCAAGCGGCGCGACTACGCACCGCCCGAAAAAATCACCGTGCCCACGCGCTATCTGGACGCCGTCACCGTGCGCGAACTCTTTCACTTTCCCGCCGACATGCCGGCGCTGGCCATGCCGCCGAACCGCCTGAACGAACAATCGCTCGTGCGCTACTTCGACGAGGACTGGCGCAAGGTCATCCGCTGATGCGGCGCCGCAGCTTCCTGTTGGGCGCTGCCACGGCCGCCGCCGCGGGCTCGGTCGGCTATTGGCGCGCGCGCGTCGTCGAGACGACGCCCGATGTGCACTATCCCGGCATGCAGGCCGGCCACGCGCTGCGCGACGAGGCCGCCCTGCCGCAGCCTTCGGCCACGCGGCAGCATCAGGTTGCGATCCTGGGCTCCGGCGTGGCCGGGCTGTCGTGCGCCTGGAAACTGGCCCGAGAAGGCTTCACCGATTTTGTCGTGGTGCAGGGCCCCGAGTTCGCGGGCAACGCCGCGGCGGGCGTGCGCGATGGGCTGGACTATCCGCTGGGCGCGCACTACCTGCCCTTGCCCTCGCTCGCGTCCGCCCACGTGCGTGAAATGCTGGCCGACTTCGGAATCATCGAGCGCGGCGCGGGCGACGCGCGTCCCTACTACGACGAAGCCGTCCTGGTGCATTCCCCGCAGGAAAGACTGCTGCGCAACGGGCGCTGGGAAGAACACCTGCTGCCGATGACGGACGTGCCCGAGGCCGACGCCGCCCAGCACCAGCGCTTTCTGGCGCTGATCGATCAGCTGCGCACACAGGTCGGCAGCGATGGCCGCAAGGTGTTCTGCATCCCGCTCGATCTGTCGTCGCGCGATCCGGCGTGGCGCGCGCTGGATGCGCTGACATTCAAGGACTGGCTGGCGCGTGAAGGCTATACCTCGCCCGCGCTGCATTGGTATCTGAACTACTGCTGCCGGGACGACTACGGCGCGGGGCTTGAGGTGGTCTCCGCTTGGGCGGGGCTGCATTACTTTGCCAGCCGCGACGGCCATGCCGCCAATGCCGGCGAAGGCGCCGTGTTGACCTGGCCGGGCGGGCTGGCGACGCTGGCCGAACGGATGCGCGCGGCCATCACGCAAAAGCTCGGCCACGCAGACTGGCTGCTGCCGGGCACGGCGGTGCGTATCGAGGAACTGGCCACCGGCCCGCGCGTCCTATGCATCCAGACTTCGGCCGATGGCGCCGCCCGCGCCTATGCCTTGCAAACCCGCCGCACCGTCTGCGCCATGCCGCTCTTCGTCGCGCAACGCCTGCTGCCGGACATCCGCGCGTACGGCTACGACCCGGCCACGCACGCCGCGCCGCACGCGGCCTGGATGGTGTCGAACTTCGTCATGGACGGCTATCCGCTGGAAGCGCCGGGCGAGCCGCTGTCGTGGGACAACGTCGTCTACGAAGGCCAGGCGCTGGGCTACGTCGTGTCCACCCATCAATTGCTGCGCGTGGCGCGCACACCGCGCAGCGTGTTCACGGCGTATCACGCGTTGAGCGGCCAGACGCCGCAGGCCGCGCGCGAATGGCTGACGCGCGCCAGCCCGCAAGACCTGCGCGACGTGGCCGCGGTGGATCTGGTGGCGGCCTATGGCAAGGAGTTCTGGCGCAACGCGCGCCAGTTGGAGATCACGGTGCGCGGCCACGCCATGGCGACGCCGGTGTGCGGCTACCTGTCCAATCTGGGTCTGGCTGCCCTGCGCGCCGTGGACGGTCCGGTGCTGTTCGCGCACGCCGACCTGTCGGGATATTCGGTCTTTGAAGAAGCCTCATGGTGGGGCGTGACGGCAGCAGCGCGTATTCTGGGCGGCCATCGACAAGGATGAGACAAGACATGGGTAATCAGATCATCGTGCTGGGCGCCGGTATCGTCGGTGTCTGCTGCGCGCTGGAACTGCAGCGGCGCGGCATGTCGGTCACGCTTGTGGATCGTCAGGCGCCCGGGATGGAAACGTCGATGGGCAACGCGGGCGTGCTGGCCCGCAGTTCACTGATGCCGTTCAATCATCCTGGCCTCTGGGGACAACTGCCGCGTCTGTTGAAGAACGACACCGTCCAGTTCCGATACCGCTGGTCCTACCTGGCGTCGAACCTGGGCTGGGCGGCGCGATTCCTGATGAGCGCACGGCCATCCGTCTTCCAGGAGACTGCCCGCGCGTTGGACGGCCTGATCCGGCAGTCCGCGCCCCAACACCTGAAGCTGCTGGATGAAAGCGGCGCGCGCCACCGGCTGCGCGACACCGGCTGGATCTTCCTGTACCGCACGGCGGCGGCCTGGAACGGCGGCGCGCTGGGACGACGCACGTTCGCCCAGTACGACGTGCCGACCCGCGAACTGGACCCTGCCGCGCTTGCCGAGCTTGAACCCGCCCTGTTGCCGATCTTTCACCGCGCATTGTGGATTCAGGGTTCGTATTCGGTGGATGATCCGCACGAGGTCGTTGCGGCGTACGCCGGATTGTTCCAGCGCGAGGGCGGCATCTTCAAACGGATGGATGCCGCCGCCATCCGCCGCGATGCCAACGGCTGGACAGTGCAGGCAACGCGTGCATCGGAATCGGTGTCGGCCGACCGGCTGGTCGTCGCGCTGGGGCCGTGGTCCAAGGCGATGCTCAAGACCACCGGCATCGACCTGCCCATGGCGTTCGAACGCGGGTATCACATGCACTACAGCGGCCGCGAGGGCGCGCGTGTCACGCGGCCGGTTTACGACACAGGCGGCGGCTACGTGCTGTCGCCCATGGCGCGCGGGCTGCGCCTGTCCACGGGCGTCGAGCTGAACGCTTGCGAGGCGCCCGCGCGCCTGGAGCAACTGGATCTGGCGGAACAGCGCGCCCGCGAGGCCTTCCCGCTGGGGGACCGGCTGGACGCGGCCGCCTGGCTGGGCCGCCGTCCCACCCTGCCCGACAGCCGCCCGATGATTGGCGAAGCGCCGCGCCATCCCGGCCTGTGGCTGGCGCTGGGGCACCAGCACATCGGGTTCAGCACAGCACCGGGCACGGCAAAGGTGCTGGCGGAACTGATGCTGGACGGTGCGGCGGCGTCGCGCCACGCGGCCTTCCGGCCCGGCCGCTTCATTTAGGCGTTACGCCACCCGTGCCACGTCCCAGCCGTCAAACAGCACCCCGTACTCATCGGCCAGTTCATTGAAGGCCATGCAGCGTCGGAACAGCTTGTCTGCGGGCAGGATTTCGACCTTGCTCACGAACATCGTCCAGCCGCCGTCCTCGTCTTCGGACTGGTGGATGCTCTCCAGCCGGTACTTGCTGTCGGCGATCTCGCGGTAGATGATTTTTAGCGCCTCTTCCCAGCCGGCCATGAAGTAGTAGCCCCACTTCAACGGCGCGAAGGTATCCCAGCCGTTCTGCGCCATCTTGCTGTACATAGCGTCAATTGACGCCTGGCTGGTTTCCATCTTTGCTGCGCTCGATCATCGGATTTTTCAAGGCGGCGATGGTAGCAGAGGACCGGCATTCTGCCGGGCAAAAAAAACGCGGTCCCCGAAGGACCGCGTCTTCTGACCGCGTTGTGTCGTCGTCACCCCAGCAACAGGGCATCGTCCGACAGCTTTTCGCCCCGCACCCGCTCGAACATGGCCAGCAGGTCCGGCACGTCCATGCCGCGGCGCTCGTCGCCGGACACGTCCAGCACGACCTGGCCCTGGTGCAGCATGACGGTACGGTCGCCGACATCCAGCGCCTGGCGCATGCTGTGCGTGACCATCATGGTGGTGAGCTGGTTTTCCGCCACGATGCGCGCCGTCAGTTGCAGCACGAAGTCCGCGGTGCGCGGGTCGAGCGCGGCGGTGTGCTCGTCCAGCAGCAGGATGCGCGAGGGTTGCAGCGCCGCCATCAGCAGACTGACGGCCTGACGCTGGCCGCCGGACAACAGGCCGATGCGGTCGGTCAGGCGGTTCTCCAGGCCCAGACCCAGCGTGGCAAGGCGCTCGCGAAAGCCCGCTTTCATCGAGGCCTTCACGGCGCGGCTGTAGCCGCGTGAGGCGCCGCGCATCTGCGCCAGCGCCATGTTTTCCTCGATGGTCAGGTCTTCGCAGGTGCCCGCCATGGGGTCCTGGAACACGCGGGCCACGCTGCCGGCGCGCGCCCACACGGGCTGGCGCGTCACGTCCACACCGTTGATGTCGATGCGTCCCGAATCGATGGGCAGGTCGCCCGACACGGCGTTCAGGAACGTGGACTTGCCCGCGCCGTTGGAACCGATCACGGTGACGAACTGGCCCGACGGGATTTCCAGCGTGAGGCCGCGCAGGGCGCGGGTCTCAATGGGCGTACCCGCGTTGAAGGTGATTTTCAGGTCTTTTGCGGACAACATATCAGCGCCCCTTCTTGCCGACCAGGCGGCGCTTGAGCATGGGGATGACCAGGGCGATCGTGACGAGCACCGCGGTGACGAGGTTCAGGTCCTGCGCCTTCAGGCCGATGAAATCGCTGTTGAGCGCCAGGGCGATGAAGAAGCGGTAGACGATGGCGCCGATGATGACGGCCAGCGTGGCCAGCACCAGCTTGCGCGACGGCAGGATGCTTTCGCCGACGATCACCGCGGCCAGGCCGATCACGATGGTGCCGATGCCCATCGAGATATCGGAGCCGCCTTGCGTCTGCGCGAACAGCGCGCCGGCCAGAGCAACCAGCGCGTTCGACAGCGCCATGCCGCCCAGGATCATTCGGCCGGTGTTCACGCCTTGCGCGCGGGCCATGCGGCCGTTGGAACCGGTGGCGCGCACGGCCAGGCCGGTCTGCGTGGCAAAGAACCAGTCCAGCGCCAATTTGCAGAGGATGACGATGACGATAAGCAGCAACGGGCGGGCAACGTAGTCGGAAATCCACGCAGGCTGCAGGATCGTGAAGACGGTGGGTTCGGTGATCAGCGGCACGTTGGGCTTGCCCATGATGCGCAGGTTGATCGAATACAGCGCGATCATCATCAGGATGCTGGCCAAGAGATCCATGATCTTGAGCTTGACGTTCAGCCAGCCCGTAACCAGTCCGGCCGCGGCGCCCGCAATGGTTGCAATGATGGTCGCGGAAAACGGATCGGTGCCCGAGGCGATCAGCGTCGCACAGACCGCGCCGCCCAGCGGAAAGCTGCCGTCCACGGTCAGGTCCGGGAAGCGCAGCAGGCGAAAGGAGATGAACACGCCCAAGGCCACCAGACTGAAGATCAAGCCGATCTCCAGCGCGCCTAACAACGAGAACAATGACATGGGTCAGATCCAATCAAGATAAGAAACGAGCATATTAAAGAAGTGAAACGTACGATTTCTTGCGTTCGCGGGTCAGTTTTACCCGAGCTTTCGCAATGAACGTTTCCCGGCATGGATTTTCTCTCGTTTCCCGCCCGCGTGCCTACGCGCCGGCGCAGCCAGCGAAAGCACGAGACCTGTCAAGGAAGCAACAACGCCGGGCCGCGAGCATCTTGTGAACGCTGCCGCCCTGTGGAACATCGGGTAAGCACACCACGAAAAACGCAAGAAAAACCCCGCGCACGCCGGATAGGCATGGCGGGGCCGATTTCGCGCCGTATTATTTCACGACCACCGCGGCGGACTTGATCAGCGCCTCGGGCAGGGTCACGCCCTGCTTGGCGGCCGCGCCCGGATTCACGTACAGCTCGAGCTTGGAGCTGGTTTCAGACGGAATCGCGCCGGGCTTCTCGCCCTTCAGGATGCGCACGACGACCTTGCCGGTCTGCACGCCCAGATCGCGGTAATTGATGCCCAGGGCGGCAATACCGCCGCGCTTGACGCTGTCGGTGTCCGACGCGATCAGCGGGATCTTGGCGTCGTTGCCCACCTTGACCAGCGACTCATACGCCGACACGACGTTGTTGTCGGTGTTGGTGTAGATGACGTCGACCTTGCCGATCAGGCTGCGAGCGGCGGACGCGACGTCCACCGAGCGCGGGGCGGCGGCTTCGACCAGGCTCATGCCCGACTTGGGCAGGATTTCCTGGAGCTTCTTGACGACCACGACCGAATTGGCCTCGCCCGGGTTGTAGACGATGCCGACGCGCTTGGCGTTGGGCAGAATCTTCTTGATGAGTTCAACCTGCTTGTCCAGCGCCAGCAGGTCCGACACGCCGGTCACGTTGGTGCCCGAGGCGTCCATGCTGGACACGAGTTGCGCGGCAACCGGATCGGTCACGGCGGAATACACCACCGGCACGTCCTTGGTGGCGGCCACGACGGCCTGCGCCGACGGCGTGGCGATCGCGACGATGGCGTCCGGACGGTCGCCGACGAACTTGCGGGCGATCTGCGCGGCCGTGCCGTTGTTGCCTTGCGCGCTTTGATACTGCCACTTCAGGTTCTTGCCCGGCTCGTAGCCGGCTTGCTTGAGGGCGTCTTGCACCCCGTCACGCACGGCGTCCAGCGCCGGATGCTCGACGATGGCGGTCACCGCGACGGACTTTTGCTGCGCGGCGACCGGCGCGGCGATGGCCATCGCCAGCGCCATCGCGCCAACCGTCAGAAAATGTTTTTTTCCGATCAGCATATGTTTGCTCCTTGAACCCTGGGTATTGCTTGTTGAATGTGCCGGTTTCTTCATGGCGGGCGCGGGTTTTTGATCCGTTTGTCCTGCCACAAAGCCGTATAGTCTAACGTGCCGTCCACCAAATGGACTTGGGGGGAATCCCTGTAATGGTGCATCCATACAGGCGCGCCCCGACCCGGGGCAGCGGCCCCCGGGGCATCGGCCCCCGGTGCGGCGGCGTGAATATACTGACAACCGTCGGGCAAACGCCGTTCATCCCGTTCCGCGTGCCCGCCGACGGCATCCCGAGGCCACCATGATCAAACGCGCACTGGGCCGATCCGGCCTGCAGGTTCCCCCGCTCACTTTCGGCGGCAACGTCTTCGGCTGGACCGTCGACGAGGCCGGCACCTTTTCCTTGCTGGATGCGCTGGTGGACGCCGGCCTGAATTTCATCGACACGGCCGACATGTATTCGCGCTGGGTCCCCGGCAATCAGGGCGGCGAATCCGAAACCCTGATCGGCAAGTGGCTCAAGCGATCGGGCAAGCGCGACCAGGTGCTGATCGCCACCAAGGTCGGCATGGAGATGGGGCCGGGCCAGAAAGGTCTGTCGCCCGCCTACATCCGCCGCTCGCTGGACGCATCGCTGGCGCGCCTGCAGACGGACTACGTGGACCTTTACCAATCGCACCAGGACGACCCGGACACGCCGCTGACCGACACGCTGGCCGAATACGCCAAGCACATCGAAGCGGGCAAGGTGCGCGCGATCGGCGCGTCCAACTACACGGCGGTGCGGCTGTCGGAAGCGCTGATTGCCAGCGAGCGGCACAGCCTGCCGCGCTACGAAAGCATCCAGCCCGAGTACAACCTGTACACCCGCGAGCCCTTTGAATCCGGCCTGCAAAGCCTGGTGAAAACCCAGCAGATGGGCACGATCAATTATTTCGCGCTGGCAAGCGGGTTTCTCAGCGGCAAGTACCGCGGTCCCGAAGACGCAGGCAAGAGCGCGCGCGGCAAGAAGATCGTGGACACGTATCTGAATGATCGTGGCTACCGCATCCTGAAGGCGCTGGACGAGGTTTCGGAGGACGCCGGCTGCACGCCCGTGCAGGCCGCGCTGGCCTGGCAGATCGCGCAGCCGGGCATTACGTCGCCCATCGTCAGCGCCACCTCGCTCGCCCAGCTGGACGAACTGGTCAAGGCCGCCAGCCTGACGCTGACGCGCGACCAGCTGGCCCGGCTGAGCCAGGCCAGCGATTGGCGCTGAGGGCGCTTAGCCCGGCCGCTTAGTCCAGCCGCTTAGTCCAACGTCACGCCGGAGTCCTTGACGACCTTGGCCCAGCGCTGGACTTCGCTGTCGACGAACTTGCCGAACTCGGCGCCGGTCAGCGTGGGCACGCCGGTGCCGTTGCCCGCCCAGGTCTCCTTCAGCTTGGGCGTGTTCAGCGCTTTCGTGATCTCGGCGGCCATTCTTTCCGTGGCTTCCTTCGGCGTGCCCGCGGGCGCCCAGATCGCATACCAGGTCGACACCACGTAGTTCGGCACGCCGGCTTCGGCGGCCGTGGGCACGTCGGGCAGCGATTGCGAACGCTCGGTGGCGGCCACGGCCAGCGGCTTGATCGCGCCGGCGCGGATGTGGCCAGCCGACGAGCCCAGGCCGTCAAACGCCAGATCCACCTGACCGCCGATCAGCGCCGACAGCATGGGACCCGCGCCCTGATACGGCACGTCCACCAGCTTGACCCCCGTCTGCATCGCGAACAGCTCGCCGGCCAGATGGTGCGTGCTGCCCTTGCCTGCCGTGCCGAAGTTGATTTCGCCAGGGCGTTTCTTTGCGTAGTCGATGAACTCCTGCAAAGTCTTGACCGGCAGCTTGCTTGCGTTGATGACGACGACCTGCGGCGGCTGCGCCACCAGGGCGACCGGCACGAAATCCTTCTGGATGTTGTAGCTGAGGCTCTTGTATAGGGAAGGCGCCAGCGCATGGTGTGCGCCGCCCATGAAGAACGTGTAGCCGTCGGGCTTGGCCTTGGCCGCCACGCCGGCGCCCACGGTGCCACCCGCGCCGCCCTTGTTGTCGATGACCACCGTCTGGCCAAGCTGCGTGGTGAGCTGCGCGGCCAGCGGACGGGCGAACGTGTCCGTGCCGCCCCCGGCGGGAAACGGAACGATCAGCGTGATGGGGCGTTCGGGCCATTGCGCGGCGGCAACGCCGCCGAAACCCAGGGCTGCCACGGCGAACACGGCCGCGGCGGTGGTGCGATAAGTCATTTTGTCTCCTCTTGCTGCATCGGGGGACGGCGCCTGTTTTCTGGCGTCTCGTCGCTGAGATATTTTTTCTTCTGAATGCGGCGGGCAGGTCTTATCGGGGCATTGGATGGGGATGCTTCTCCTTGGCTGCGGTAAATAAACGCGGTGACAGAATGCGGTGGAAAAAAGCCGGCCCCGCGGGGACCGGCTTCGGTATGGACTACAGTGCCTTGTAGGTGTCGCGCAGCACGTTCTTCTGAACCTTGCCCATCGTATTGCGCGGCAGCTGGTCGATGATATGAACGCGCTTGGGCACCTTGAAGTTGGCGATGCGGCTCTTCAACTCCGCTTGCATGGCCGAGGCGTCCAGCGTCGCGCCGTCCTTGGGCACCACCACCGCCACGACGGCCTCGCCGAAGTCCGGATGCGGCACACCGATCACCGCCGACTCCGACACGCCCGGCATATCGTCGATGAGCGTCTCGATCTCCTTGGGGTACACGTTGTAGCCGCCGGAGATGATCAGGTCCTTGCTGCGGCCGACGATCGACAGATAGTCGTCGGGCGCCGTGCGGCCGGCGGACTCGCCGCCCCAGCGGCCCACGTCGCCGGTCTTGAACCAGCCGTCTTCAGTGAATTCCTCGCGCGTCTTTTCCGGCATGCGCCAGTAGCCCGAGAACACGTTGGGACCCCGCACCTGCACATTGCCGATCTCGCCCGGTGCAAGTGGCTTGCCGGCGTCGTCGACCACCCGGACATCCACACCCGGCAAGGCCCGGCCGACGGTGCCCGCCAGGCGCTCGCCCAGCGCGGCGTCGTACGGGTTGGAGGTCAGCATGACGGTTTCGCTCATGCCGTAGCGCTCAAGAATGGGATGGCCGCTGCGTTCCTTGAAATCGGAGAACGTTTCGGCCAGCAGGGGCGCGGAGCCCGAGATGAACAGGCGCATGTTGGCGCAGACCTCGCGATTGAAGCGCGGATCGGCCAGCAGACGCACGTAGTAGGTCGGCACGCCCATCATCACGGTGCTTTGCGGCAGATAGTGCAGCGCCTGGTCGGCGTCCAGCTTGGGCAGCCAGATCATCCGCGCGCCCGCCAGCAGCGCGCCGTGCGACGCGACAAACAGACCGTGCACATGGAAGATCGGCAGCATGTGCAGCAGCACGTCGTCCTCGCGCCAGCCCCAGTACTCATGCAGGGTGCGCGCGTTGGCCGCCAGGTTGCCGTGCGAGAGCATCGCGCCCTTGCTGCGGCCCGTGGTGCCCGAGGTGTACAGGATGGCGGCCAGGTCGTCCGGCTTGCTTTCAACGGTCTTGAACGTCTGCGACAGGCCGCCGGCCGCGTCCAGCAGCGTGCCGGTGCGGTCCTCGTCCAGCGTGTAGACGTGCGGGCAGTTGGCCTTGTCGGCGGCACGCTTGACCCAGTCCAGGTTCTTGCTGGCGCAGACCACCACGGACGGCTCGGCGTTGCCCAGGAAGTATTCGATTTCGGATTCGCGGTACGCGGTGTTCAGCGGCAGGTACACGAGGCCGGCGCGCAGCGTGGCCAGGTACAGCAGCAGCGCCTCGGGCGACTTTTCGACCTGCACGGCGACGCGCGCGCCCTCGGGCAGGTTCAGCGATTGCAGCAGGTTCGCCAGGCACGCGGTCGCGCGGTCGATATCGTCCCAGGTGTATTGGAGGTCGGGCGTTTCCAGCGCGACTTTGCTGCGGTCTTTGGGAAAGCCGCCTTGCAGGACAGCGTATAGGTTGGCGTTGCTCACCTGTCTAGTCTCCGGAAAAGGAAGGGTCTTCGCCGGCCAGGAAGGCGCGCACGCCCTCTCTGTGGTCCCGGCTTTCGGCATAGGAGAAATAATCGCGATACTCGTCCTCGGTCAAGGCGGCGCCGGTGGCGAGCCTGGCGGACAAGCGCTTGTTGATGCGGGCGGCCAGCGGCGCGCCCTGGGCGATGCGGTCAGCGCTGCGGCGGGCGGACGTCGCTACGTCGCCGTCGTCGACGATGCGGGTCAAGAGGCCCAGGTCTTTGGCTTCGGCAGCGCCGAACACCCGGCCTTCCAGCAGGATGGCCAGCGTCGCGGCCCGGCCGGCCAGCGCCAGCAGGCCGCGCATTTCATCGGGGGCCATCGGAAAGCCCAGGCGATTGATCGGCACGCCGAAACGGGCCGAAGCGCCGGCGATGCGCAGGTCGCACTGGCAGGCGATTTCCAGCCCGCCGCCCACGCACACGCCCTCGATCTGCGCGATGACCGGTTGCGGGCATTCGGCCACGGCGCGCAGCGCGGGCGCCAGGATTTCGCGGTGATAGTGCTGCACGCCAGCAAGATCGGCGCGTTCAGCGGGGAACTCGCGGATGTCGGCGCCGGCGGCGAAGTTGCCGCCCTCGCCACGCACGATCACGCAGCGCAGGGCATCATCTTGCGCGATCCGCGTGAAAACATCGCGCAGTTCGCGCCACATGCCCACCGTGATCGCATTCAGGCGCCCCGGATGCGATAGCGTCACCCCGGCCAGATGCCCGTCGCGATCGAGCCGAACACTGCCTTGGCCTTGGCTCTGGCCTGCCACGTTCTCCGTCATGTCCCCTGCCCTTGTTGTAGTTATCAGGAACCCGCCGCCGTGTGTCCGGCGGTCAGGCCACGCGCCCCACACCGCGGCTGATCTGCGGCTTGCCGTCGTTCAGGCGCTGAAGGTTGGTGTCCAGTTCGTCCAGGTCATACAGGTAATTGACCATCATGGCGCACGACTGCTTGAGCCCCTTGGGCGAGGTGTCCGCCGCCCAGTTCAGGCGCTCGATCCGCGCGCCGTTGCCCAAGTGAAAACGCGCCACCGGATCGACCGGCAAACCGTTCTTCATCGACTGCAGATAGCAGGCCGCCAGCCGGAAACCGGCGCGCTTGACCACGTCGGGCGCCTTGCCCTGCGCAGCCTTGGCCAGACGCGCGACCCAGCGCTGTCCGTCCGGCACGCCTTCACGCTGGCGGTCCTTGGCACGCGTCTTGTCTTCGCGCACGATCGCCTCGACGGCCTGCGCGTCCTGCTTGCCCAGCCAATCGGTAAAGCCCGGAATCGGCGACAAGGTGGCAAAGGCCTTCAGCTTGGGCAGCTCTTCCAGCAGCTGCTCGACCACGCGCTTGAGCAGGAAGTTGCCGAAGCTGATGCCTTTGAGGCCCGGTTGCGTGTTCGAGATGGAGTAGAAGATTGCCCAGCGCGCCTTGTCCAGATCCTGCGGCGGCAGCGTGCTGTCCAGCAGCACCTGCACGTTGTCGGCCATCTGGCTGGCAAAGGCCACTTCCACGAAGATCAGCGGCACGCCCGGCATCTGCGGGTGAAAGTACGCATAGCAGCGGCGATCAGGCGCCACGCGGTGGCGCAGGTCATCCCAGGACTTGATCTCGTGGACGGCCTCGTAAAGGATCAGCTTTTCCAGCAGCGACGCGGGCGAATCCCAGGTCAGCGGACGCAGTTCAAGCAAGCCCACGTCGAACCACGCCGACAAAAGGCCTTCCAATTCCTTGTCCAGCGACTGGATGCCCGACACCTGCTTGCGCCAGCGCAGCATGTCCGCGCGCAGTTCCACCAGAAAGCGCAGGCCTTGCGGCTGGGCGTTGAACCGCTTGAAGAGGCGCACCCCCTCGCCGCCATCGCCCGCATACGTGGCGCGGATCTGCGCCAGCGCGGCCAGCATCAGACGGCGGTCCTTGCCGTCCGCTGCGGTGTATTGCTCGCACCAGCGGCGCGCCAACTTGTTGGCGGCCACATCGGTCAGGCGCGCCTCGAACAGGCGGCGGACTTCGGATTCGCTGGGCAGACGTCCCCGCTCCCACAGCCGGCCCAGCCGCGTGATCAGGCTGGCGCTTTCGGCCGCGGCGGCGGCATCGACCAGATCGGCCTCGGGCTCAGGCGTGCGTGCGCCGCGCGCGGGCGCGAGATTGGCGGGTGCGGACATGGGCGGGCTCCTCGATGACGATGGGATCGGACGGCGCCGCGTCGGCGGCGTCTTCGTTGCTAAGGACGCGCAGCGCTTCAAGCTGGCGCATCAGATGGGTGTGCGCCAGCGCCTGCGCGGCGTCGGAATCATGGGCCTTCAAGGCCTCGAAGATGGCAAGGTGTTCGGCGCAGGACTGGTCGATGCGGCCGGGCCGGGACAGGCTGCGATGGCGCGACAGGCTCAGCACCTTGCGCAGGTTGCCCACCATGTCGGACAGCCACTGGTTGCCGGCCAGCGCCTGGACGGCTTCGTGAATGAGGTAATTGGTCTTGTAGTAGGCGTCGATGCGGCCCGCCTTGGCGTGGCCGGCCAGCGCGGCGTGCAGCGGTTCCAGTTCGGCCAGTTGCGCGTCGGTGGCCTTGCGCGCGGCCTCGAAGGCGCAGCGCCCTTCCAGCATGGCCATCAGCGGGAAGATGTCTTCCAGATCCTGGGCGGACAGTTCATTGACGAAGCAGCCGCGGCGGGGTTCCAGCCGGACCAGCCCTTCGGTGGCCAGCACTTTCAACGCCTCGCGCAGCGGCGTGCGCGAAATGCCCATTTCGCCTGCCAAGCGGAGTTCATCGATCCATTCGCCGTTACGCAGCGACCGCGCATGGATCATGCCGCGCAGGCGGTCCGCGACTTCCAGGTACAAGGCTTGCCGGACGATGGGTAGGGTCATGGGCAGACGGCGGGTAAATGCCGTAATTCATAATTATGAATAAGCCGATGATAGACCTGGGGGTGGAGAAAGGTAAAGCCGGGGCGGATTGGGACCTTCCCTAACAGCCGATGGATGCACTGTGAGGGCTCCCACGACACACTGCCGCCGGAGCCAACGCAGAAACCGGACTGGATTACCGCCGCAAACAGGCAGATCGCGCCCACCATTCCAGGGACAGTCCCTGCAATGCACCGCCCAAATGATTATCTTGTTCCTTGAACGCCGCATCGCTGCGGATCAGACCTGGGCCCTACTTCAACTGCTTGCAAATGGCCGCAAAGAGATCGAAGAAGGCCGAACCATCCCGGCGGTAGACGTGTTCACGCAGGTCGAATCGATGGACCGGGAAGATTCGGAATGAGCGCCACACTGGCGCGTGCATCCATCAAAAATGCAGAACCCCGTCGACCGCATGCCGCGTCAACGATCGCGCCCAGCGGCGAGCCGGGAGCCCGTACTTCCCTTCCACGATCTCCGCGCGCGCCAGCAGTTCTGCCGGGGTGATCGCCAGGCTGGGGCCGGAAAACGCCAGGACGATCTGGTTGCCGGCCTCGACTTCGGGGAGCAGCACGATGCGGTCGTCGAACGCCTTGGACAGGTTGTCGATGTTTTTGCCGAAGCTTTCGTGCCGGCCGAACAGGTTCACGGCCAGGATACCGACGTCGCCCAGCACGCGGCGGCAGTCGCGGTAGAACTTCACGGAATCGCGCACCGGGCCCTCGGCCGCCGCGTCGTACAGGTCCACCATCAGCACCGGGCAGCGCCCGGCATTCAGCGGATCGGCCACCCACGCGCCGGCGTCGGTGTGTTCGACCTGCAAGCGGTTCGCGCCCGGCAGGCGGAAGAACATGTGGCAGGCGGCGGTGACGCGCGGGTTCCATTCCACGGCCAGCAGCGGGCCGCGCGTGTGCTTGGCGCAGAACCGCGCCAGCGACCCGGCGCCCAGGCCCAGCATGCCGATGGCCTCTTCCTTCGGGGGCTCCAGGAACAGGAGCCAGGCCATCATCTGCGCGGTGTATTCCAGCACCAGATCGGCGGGGCTCTTGATGTTCATCGCGCCCTGCACCCATTCGGTATTGAAGTGCAGATAGCGGATGCCGTCGACTTCGGAAAGCGTCGGCTGGTCGAGTTCGGAGGGGAAGTTGGATTTGTACATGGGCGCGATTGTAGGCCGGCCGCCCCTCCCTGCCGCCGATTACGCCGCCGCTTCCCAGATGTGCTCGAGCAGGTCCGGGCCAGACACTTCTGCTTCAAGGGCGGCCGACAGCCGCAGGACGCGCTTCAGGTACAGATGCGCATCGCACTCCCAGGTCACCCCCAGCGCACCATGCGCCTGGATCGCGTTCTGGGTGGCGCTGCGGCTGGCTTCAACGGCCAGCAGCGGCGCAAAAAGGCAATCGGTTGCCGCCGACGCCGCGCGGTCATCCAGCGCCGATGCCGCCGCCCAGCCCGCCAGCCGCGCATCGTCCATCGCCATCCAGTCCTCGGCCAGCCGATGCTTGATCGCCTGATTGGCGCCAATGGCGCGGCCGAACTGCTGGCGCTCGCGGGCGTATGCCGCGGCCATGTCCAACGCCGCCGAAGCCGCCCCCAGCATTTCCGCCGACCGCAACAGGCGCAGACGCGTGCGCAGCAGGTTCCACGTACCCGGCTTTACCTGGACATCCGCGCTTTCCAGGACCGCGGGATGCGCCGCCACCGCGACCCGCATGGTCGGATCCAATCCCGCCACGCCCGTCACGGGCGACAGCATATCCAGCCGCAGGGACGCCGGACCGGTCTCGCGCACGGCAAGCGCGCGCACGCCCTCGCCGGCGCCTTCGATGAAGGCCGACCCGTCGGGGCGCAGCGTCGCGTCGGCGTACCAGGTGTCGCCGGTCATCATGTCGCCGGCCCATTGCGCGATCGCCCCACCCGCCTCGCACAGCGTCGGCAGCAGCACCATGTTCGATACGAGCGGCAAGCTAAGCAGATGGCGCCCCGCTTCCTCGGCGACGATCCAGGCCTCGCGCATGCCCAAGCCGAGTCCGCCTTGTGCCTCGGGCGCCAGCAAGGCGGGCCAGCCCTGTTCGGCCAGATCGCGCCACAGCGCCTGGCGGGCCGGCGCATCTTGATGACAGGCGCCGCGCGCCACGGCCACCGGATGGCGCTGCGCCAGGAAACGGTGCGCGGCGTCGCGCAGCATGCGCTGGTCTTCGCTCAAATGCAGATTCATTTACGGTCAGCCCTTGGGCAGGCCGAGCATCTGCTCGGCGATGATGTTGCGCTGGATCTCGGACGTGCCCGCCAGAATGGTTTCGGCCCGCGACCATAAATAGGCGTGCGTCAGGGACGCCGCGCGGGTGTCGGCTGCATCCACGCCAAGGCACCCGTCCTCGCCCAGCAATTGCATGGACAGTTCGAGCAGGCGCTGGTGCGCCTCGCTCCAATGGATCTTGGTGGACGATCCTTCCGGTCCGGGCGGATCGCCCCGCATCGCGGCGGCGAGCGCGCGCTGGGATTTCAGCGCCAGCACGTGGCTGTCGGCCGCCAGCCGCGCCCAACGGTGGCGCACCGATGCCGACGACGCCGGCACGCGGCCGTGCGGGTC
>NZ_DIEJ01000209.1:0-13066 GCF_002418565.1 Achromobacter sp. UBA5777
CGGCATGGGCACCGCCGCGGGCGTGTCCAACTTCTGCGGATTGCATGCCAACATCCACGGCGACATCCGGCAAGTCGTGCACGGCATGACCGACGACCTGCTGGACCGCATGCGCGCGATGGACGGGCTGAACGATCCGCACCTGATCCTGGGCAAGATCCACGCGCAGGCCTACGACATCTCGGCCTTCAAGTGCGCGGCCGATGGCCTGGTGCAGGACAGCGGCGCGCAGGTGCTGTTCCACGCGCTCGCCACGGGTTTGACGCGTGACGATCAGGGCCGGGTCGATGCGCTGTTGCTGGAAACCAAGTCCGGCCGCTGCGCCGTCCGCGCAAAGATCTTCATCGACTGCTCGGGCGACGCCGATATCGCGAATTGGGGGGGCCTGCGGTTTGAAAAGGGCGACGCCCACGGCCACATGCTCTACCCCACGCTGATGTTCAAGGTGGGCAATGTGGACGGCGCGCGTGCGCAAGAGGCCTGGAAAACCATCCCGGCGCTGATGGACGCCGCCGCCGCCAGCGGTGAATTCACGTTTCCGCGCAAAGGCGCCATCGTGCGGCCGCAAAAACACGATTACGAATGGCGCGTCAACGTCACCCAGCTTGCCAATGCGGACGGCAGCGCGGCGGATGGCACCGACGCGGATTCCTTGTCAGCAGGCGAGCTTGAAGGCCGCCGGCAGATCATGAACTACCTCGCGTTCCTGCGCGCCAAGGTGCCCGGGTTCGAGCAGGCCTATGTGCTGGACATCGCGCCGCAGTTGGGCATCCGCGAGACGCGCCGCATCGTGGGCGAGGCCGTGCTGACGCAGGAGCACGTGCTGGGCTGCGCGGACTTTCCGGACAGCATCGGCGTGAACGGCTGGCCGTTGGAAATGCACACGGCGGGCGACGTGAAGTGGGTGTGGCCGCCCATCCCCGAATCGCGCGGCTACAACCAGCTGCCGTTTCGCATGATGGTGCCGCGGCGCGGGCCGGGCGTGGCCAGCAACGTGCTGGTGGCTGGCCGCTGCGCGTCGATGACGCACGAGGGGCAGTCGGCGGCGCGCGTCAGCGGCAGCTGCTTCGTCATGGGCGAAGCAGCCGGCACCGCATCCGCGATGGCGCTGCGCGACGGCATTGCACCCGGCGACATTTCCATTTCCGCGCTGCAAGCGCAATTGAAGCAACAGGGCGCCTTCCTGGGCGGCCACGACTGACCCGCGAGATTCCGACATGACTACGAACCAGGCGGCAAACCCGAAGACGCAAACCGTGATCGTCGTGGGCGGCGGCATTGGCGGGCTGGCGGCCGCGCTGGCGCTGACGCGGCAGGGCATTGCCGTGCAACTGCTGGAGCAGGCCGCGCACATCGGCGAGATCGGCGCCGGCATCCAGCTAGGCCCCAATGCCTTCGCGGCGCTGGATGCCCTGGGCGTGGGCCGCACGGCGCGCGAGCGCGCGGTCTTCACCGACCACATCATCATGATGGACGCGGTGGACGCCAAGGAGGTCGTGCGCATCGACACCGGAGAAGCGTTCCGAGCACGGTTTGGCGGCCCGTATGCGGTAATTCATCGCGCCGACATCCATCTGTCCATACTGGAGGCCGTGCAGCAGGACCCGCTGATCCAGTTCCACACATCCACGCAGATCGCCAGCATGGCGCAGGACGAACACGGCGTGCAAGTCGTGGACACGCAAGGCAACCGCTACCGCGCCGACGCGGTGGTGGGCGCCGACGGCGTCAAGTCCGTGATCCGCGAGCGCACGGTGGGTGATCCGGCCCGGGTGACGGGTCACGTGGTCTACCGCGCGGTCGTCGAAGAGGAGAACATGCCCCGGGAGCTGCGCATCAACGCCCCGGTGCTGTGGGCCGGGCCGCATTGCCACCTGGTGCACTATCCGCTGCGCGGCGGGCAGCAATACAACCTGGTCGTCACCTTCCATAGCCGCGAGCAGGAAGAATGGGGCGTGCGGGAAGGCAGCAAGGACGAGGTGCTGTCCTACTTCCAGGGCATTCACCCCACACCGCATCAGATGCTGGACCGACCGACGTCATGGAAACGCTGGGCGACCGCCGATCGCGAGCCGGTGGAACAGTGGGGCGAGGGCCGCGTCACGATCCTGGGCGACGCCGCGCATCCCATGACGCAGTACATGGCTCAGGGCGCCTGCATGGCGCTGGAAGACGCCGTGACGCTGGGCGAGGCCATCAGGCAGTGCGAGCATGACCTGCCCGCCGCCTTCCGGTTGTATGAATCGGTCCGCATCCCGCGCAGTGCGCGCGTGGTGTGGTCGACACGCGAAATGGGCAGGCTCTATCACGCGCGCGGCGTGGAGCGCACCGTGCGCAACATGCTGTGGACGGGGCGCAGCCAGGCTCAGTTCTATGACGCATTGCAGTGGCTGTATGGGTGGAAGGTGGAGAACTGCCTGGCGGGAAGCGCGCGGCAATAGACGGCGCGGCAATAAAGGACGCAGCAAAAGATGCAGAAAATGACGCAGCAATAGTGGCAGCAATAGTCGCAGCAATAGTCGCAGCAATAGTCGCAGCAACAGATACGGCAGGGAAAACGCCGCTTGCCAAAGAGCATCCGGCATACAAGCATCAGTACAAGAGGAGACAACCATGCACAAGAGCACCATCCGCGGCGCGGCCGCCGTCCTGCTGTCATTGGCCTCGTACGCGGCCAGCGCCGAGCAGAAACCTGTGGACATCGGATTCATCGGCACGCTGTCCACGCCCGCCGGCTACATCGGCGAGGACGAGCGCGACGCCTTCATGCTGGCCGTCAAGGAAGGCGGCGGCAAGCTGGGCGGCGTGCCGGTCAACGTGCGCGTCGAGGACGACGCGCTCAAACCCGCCAACGCCAAGCAGATCGCCGACAAGATGGTGCAGGGCGGCGTGCGGCTGTTTACCGGCATCAATTTCTCGAACGTCATGGCCGCCGTCGGACCCACCGTGCTCAACGCCGGCGCCTTCTACGTCAGCCTGAACGCCGGCCCGTCCAACTTCGCCGGCAAGGCCTGCAACCCCAATTACTTCTCCGTGGCGTTCCAGAACGACTCGTACGCCGACACCGCCGGCATGGCGGCCAATGAGCTGGGCGCCAAGCGCGTGGTCATCATGGCCCCGAACTACCAGGCCGGCCGCGACGCCATCGCCGGTTTCAAGCGCACCTACAAAGGCGAGATCGCCGACGAGATCTACACCAAGCTCGAGCAGGCCGACTTCTCGGTGGAGCTGGCGCGCATCCGCTCGCTCAATCCCGACGCCATCTTCCAGTTCCATCCGGGCGGCGCGGGCATCAACCTGACCAAGCAGTTTGCGAACTCGGGCCTGGCGGACAAGATCAAGATGATCACGCCCATCTACTCGATGGACGACCGCATGCTGGCCGCCACCGGCACCGCGGGCAAAGGCTTTTACCTGAGCTCGCTGTGGAGCGCCGACCTGGACAACCCGCAGAGCAAGCACTTCGTCGAAGCCTTCACCAAGGCCTACAACCGCGCGCCCACCGCCTACGCGGCCCAGGCCTACGACACCGCCAATCTGATCGGCTCCGCCTTGAAAGCCGTGAATGGCGACATCACCGGCAAACCCGACGACTTCCGCAATGCGTTGCGGCGCGCGGACTTTCCCAGCGTGCGCGGCAAATTCAAGTTCGGGCCGAACCAGCATCCCATCCAGGACTGGTATCTGCTGCACATTGAGGCGGGCCCCGACGGCAAGCTGGTCTACAAGAACCTGAAGGTGCTTGCCCGCGACCACACGGACGTGCACGCCGCGGACTGCAAGATGCCATGACGCGGCACAAGGCGCGCGGCGCCGGGCCCGCTGGCGCCGCGCGGCCTTGCCAAACAGGCTCTCCCTAGAAGGAGTCGCAATGCTGATGTTCCTGGAGCAGGTCCTGAACGGCCTGCAGTACAGCGCCTTGCTGTTTTTGTTGTCGGCGGGTTTGACGCTGGTGTTCGGCATCATGAACGTCATCAACCTGACGCACGGTTCGTTCTACATGGTGGGCGCGTTCTGCGCGGCCAGCGCGGCGGCGTCCACGGGCTCGTTCGCGGCCGCCCTGCTGGCTGCGCTGGCCGGCGCGGCGCTGTACGGGCTGATCGTCGAACTGCTGGTCATCCGTCACCTGTACCGGCGCGATCACCTGGACCAGGTGCTGGCCACGCTGGGGCTCACGCTATTTACCAACGAACTGGTGACCGTGCTGTTCGGCCGCAGCCCGCCCTTCATGGACATCCCGCCCTTTCTGTCGGGATCCGTCGCGCTCCTGCCCGGCCTGAACTATCCCATCATGCGGCTCGCCTTCATCGGCGCGGGCGCGCTGGTGGCGGTGGGCCTGTGGCTGCTGATCTCGCGCACGCGGGTCGGGATGCTGGTGCGCGCCGGCGCCGACGACGGCGAGATGGTCGACGCGCTGGGGGTGAACATCCAGCGCCTCTTCACGTTGATCTTCACGCTGGGCGCCCTGCTCTGCGGCTTCGCGGGCGTCATGGCCGCGCCTTTGCTGGCGGTGGAGATCGGCATGGGCGAGCGCATTCTCATCACCACCTTCGTCGTCATCGTGGTGGGCGGCGTCGGCTCCGTGCGCGGCGCGCTGGTGGGGTCGCTGATGATCGGCATGACCGATGCGCTGGGGCGTGCCTACATCCCCTTCTGGATGTCGCGCCTGCTGCCGCCCGAGCTCTCGGACTCCGCAAGTTCGAGCCTCGTGTCCGCCAGTATCTACATACTGATGGCCATCGTGCTGCTGTTCAAGCCGCGCGGACTGGTGCCGGCCCAGCGCTAGGAAAGATATTCATGACCAGACCAACTTCAACAAATTCCGCTGCCGAGCCGCTATCTGACACCGGTCTCGTGCGCGCATCGGTGTCCGACACCCGAGGCGCCGCCGGCCAAGACCGTGACGGCGTGTCGACGGTGTCAGACACCTCCTCGACTGGCAGACTGCGCATCACCCGCAGCGTCGTCGTCAACGGGATCGGGCTGCTGCTCTTCGTTCTGGTGCCGGCCATCGCGCAGGCCACGGGCGAGAGCTTTCTCGTCAACCTCATGACCCGATTTCTCATCTACGCCATCGCGGCCGTCAGTCTGGATCTGATCCTGGGCTACGGCGCCATGGTCAGTTTTGGTCATGCCGCATTTTTCGGGCTCGGCGGCTACGTCATCGGCATCGCTGCCTACCACGTCAACATGGGCGAGACGATCTTCGGCTGGAGCGGCAGCAATGCCGCGCTGGTCATGTGGCCGCTCGCCGTCGCGGGTGCCGCGCTGGCCGGGCTGGTAGTGGGCTTTCTGTCGCTGCGCACTTCCGGCGTGCAGTTCATCATGATTACACTCGCCTTCGGGCAGATGCTGTACTTCATCCTCGTCGGGCTGATGATCTACGGCGGCGACGACGGCCTGTCGATCGATGCGCGCAACACGCTGCCGGGGCTGAACGTGAACGATCCGGCCACCTTCTACTACGTGTGCCTGGCGCTCATGACCCTCTGGATCATCGTGTGCCGGCGCATCGTCAACTCGCCCTTTGGCATGGCACTGCAAAGCATCAAGCAGAATCCGCGCCGCAGCATCGCCCTGGGCCTCGCGCCGCTGCGCTATCGCCTAACGGCGTTCGTGCTGTCGGCTGCCGGAACCGGGCTTGCCGGCGCACTGTGGGCCAATTACGCGCTCTTTGTCAGCCCGGACATGTCCGCCTGGCAGAAGTCCGGCGAACTCATGGCCATGGTCATTCTGGGCGGTATGGGTTCGATCTTCGGCCCGGTGCTCGGCGTGGCCGTGTACCTGGGCCTGGAGCAGGTCGCCACCGGCTGGACAGAGCACTGGATGCTGATCCTGGGACCCGTGCTGGTGCTGGTGGTGCTCTTCGGCAAACGCGGCGTGTACGGCTGGCTCGCGGGAGGCAAGCAATGACCCATCCCAAACTGGAGATCCGCGGCCTGCAGAAATCCTTTGGCGCGGTACACGCCACGCAGGGCGTGGACCTGGCGGTCCGGCCCGGTGAGCTGCACGCCCTCATCGGCCCCAATGGCGCGGGCAAGACCACCCTGCTTTCGCAGATCAGCGGTGAAATCCTGCCCGATGCCGGCAGCATCTGGCTCGACGGCGCCGACATCACCCGCATGCCTGCCTATAAGCGCCCCGCCGCCGGACTGGCCCGTTCGTTTCAGATCAGCCAGCTCTATCCCGACTTCAGCGCCGAAGACAACGTCGCCATGGCCGTGCAGGCGCACAGCCCGGGCGGCTTCAACCTGTGGCGCAACGCGCGGCGCATGGCCCGGCTGCGCGAACCGGCGCGCGATGCGCTCGAACGTGTCGGTCTGGCCGGACGCGCCGGCGTGCGCGTGTCCGCGCTGGCGCACGGTGAGAAGCGCCAGCTCGAAATTGCCATGGCGCTGTCGCTGGACGCATCCGTGCTGTTGCTGGACGAACCGATGGCCGGCATGGGCGCCGAGGAATCGCAACGCATGACGGCGCTGCTCCAGACCTTGAAGGGCCGCTACGCCATCCTGCTGGTCGAACATGACATGGACGCCGTCTTCGCGCTGGCCGACCGCGTCACCGTGCTGGTCTACGGCAAGACCATCTTCACCGGCACGCCCGACGAGGTGCGCCGCCATCCCGACGTGCGCGCCGCCTATCTGGGCGAGGAGGACTGATGCTGCAAGTGAACCAACTGCAAGGCGGCTATGGCGCCAGCAAAGTGCTCTTTGGTGTCGACCTGGACATCGCGCCCCGGCAGGTCGTCTCGCTGATCGGTCGCAACGGCATGGGCAAGACCACGACCGTCAAGACGCTGATGGGCATGCTGCCCGCGCAGGGCGGCGCCATCCTGCTCGACGGTAAGCCCATCACCGGCATGGCCCCGCACCGCATCGCGCAGCTGGGCATCGGCCTCGTCCCGGAAGGACGCCGCGTGTTTGGCTCGTTGTCGGTGGAGGAAAACCTCGTCGCCACCGCCCGCAACACCCGCGCAGGCTGGCACGTCGGCCGCGTCTTCGACCTGTTTCCGCGCTTGAAGGAACGCCGTACCCAATCCGCCCGCACGCTTTCCGGCGGCGAACAGCAGATGCTGGCCGTCGGCCGGGCGCTACTCATCAACCCGCGCCTGCTCATCCTGGACGAAGCGACCGAGGGCCTCGCGCCCCTGATCCGCCTGGAAATCTGGAACTGCCTGCGCCGCTTGAAGGAAGAAGGCCAGACCATTCTTGTGATCGACAAGAACCTCAAGGAAATGTCGACCCTGGTGGACCGCCACCACGTGTTGGAAAAGGGCCGCGTCGTCTGGCAAGGCAGCCCCGCCGAACTGGCCGCGCAGCCCGACCTGGCGCACCGCTATCTGGGGGTCTAGGCGCGGGCCGCTAATCCTGTGACTCGCAAAAGCTCAGCCGATTGCCAAACGGATCGATCACCGCCATCACGCGCCCCCACGGCATCTCCTCGACGCCGGGCCGCATGTACGCATACTGCCTGGCGCTGACTTCCGCGTGGAATTCGTCCACGCCCTGCATCCGCACAAACACCGCCGACCCCGGCGTCGCATCGCCATGATGTTCGGACAGATGCAGCACCAGATCCCCGCGATGCACCTGCGCATACAGCGGAAACCCGGCCTCGAAGCGATGCTCCCAGTCCCAGGTGAACCCCAGAAAATCCAGATAGAAATCGCGCGCCTTTTCCACGGAGAAAATGCGCAGGATTGGAACGGCGGCTTGAAGGTGCATGGCGGAGCCTTGGTAGTATGCGAAAAAGCCAGCATAGAACAGAAGCCCATTCATGCCCATTGCCACCTCCGACTCCTGGAAACACCAGCCCGCGCCGGCGCAGCGTGAACCGCTGCATTTTCAGCGGCGCTTTACCGCCGACGAGTACGCCTGCCTGCAGCAGGGCTTTGTGCCGAAGGAAATGGAAGACAAGTGGTTCATCTACCTGCATGACGGCTGGCTGCGGTTGCATCGCAGTTGGACGGGCAACTGGATTTTTGCGCTGCGGCTGGAGCAGGATGGCGATGCATGGACGGTGACCGATTCGTGGGTGAACCGTGATCCGGAGCAATACCGGCTTACCGATGCGGAATATGACCGGGATTCGCTGCAGAGGATGTTGCAGTGGCTGATCAAGGGGCCGGCGGTTTGATGCGCATCGATTGATCGACGTACACGCGGTACACATTCAGCGCGTCATTTGGCGGATTACCAGGCGCGCGGCGATGTGCCGTATCGCGCCTTGAAGATCTTGCTGAAATGGCTGAGGCTTGAGTATCCCAAGTCCCCGGCCACCTGCGTCACGCTCATGCCGCTGCGCAGCAGGTCCGAAGCGCGAACCAGCCGCGCGTCGCTCAGATAGGCGTGAACCGAACGGCCCACGTTCTCGCGCATCAATTCCTGAAGCCGTCTTTCAGACAAGCCCACCATCCGCGCAACGCGCCCCGGCGGCCAATGTTCCGAGCAGCGTTCCCGCAGCAGGCGGCAAGCCTGCTGCACCTGCTGCCGCTCCTCTGCGGCAGGACCCTTCAGCGCTTCCGGCCCTGAAAGCAGCTCCACAAAGGCAGCCAGCGTCTCGAGCGATTTTGCGCGATACCAGATCCGGCGCGCCTCGGGCGCCGTCGGCGCGTTTCGCGAAATATCGGTCGCCAACGTCAGCAGGCTGGCGGGCGCGTCCAGCGTTGCCACCAGCGATCCGTGGGTCGGCACGCTGACATCGCGGCGAAACCGCTGGGTCAGCAAGGTGATGGGCGCCGAGTCGCCTGCCCGGGCCAGCGCATCGGGGGTGTATCGGATATCCAGCATCCGGACGCGCCGCTTCGCGGAAAGGTGCGTGGTCCAGCCCACCGGCTGCTCGTGGTTAAAGAGCAGCGCCGCGCCCCCGGACACCTTCAGCGGTTTGCCGCCGTCCAGTGCCAGCACGGCCTCGCCCTCCAGCCATACCTGCATGCCGAACACCGGTGCGCCCGGGGCCGGAATCGTCAGCGCCGCCGATGGGCAGCCATCGAGCACCACGACACTGACGCCTTCCTCGACGCGCACCACGCATTCGATGACGTTTTCCCAGTCCTGCGTCGCGGGCACGGTGGGAAGCGTGCCTCGCCACCATTCGTGAGGCTTGGCGGGAGCGGTATACGGGTCGAGCGAAAGCTCAGCAGACATGGGAAACAAGCGCAATTGCGCTGAGTGCAGCAAAACCGTCAATTGGCGCCGTGAAATCGTCAGACATCCGGCGGGTGTTCTGGAATCATGCCGTCGCACAAGAATGATTCTTGTTAATTATAAATTGATCAGGTGGTAACCCCGTGTCCTTCTCCGTCAAGCCGTTGCCGTTGGCATTGCTCGCAGCCTTTGCGGCGTCCGCGTCCGTCGCCGCGCAGCCCGCTCCCTCGGCGGCCGCCGATGTCTCCACGCTGTCGCCGGTCGTGGTGCAAGGGTCGAGCGATGCGTCGCCCACCTCCGGCGCCGACTACGTCGCGACGCGCAGCCGGTCCGGCACCAAGTCGGACGCGGCCCTGATCGACACGCCCCAGACCATCAACGTCATCACCCGCAATGAAATGGACTGGCGAGGCGTGACCTCGCTGGCGCAAGCCGTCCGCTACACGCCAGGCGTCTTCGCCCAGTACGGCGACAACGACGTGCGCTATGACTGGCTGACCATTCGCGGATTCACGCCGGCGCGCTATCTGGACGGCCTGCTTCTGCCCTTCGGCGCGCGGGGTTACGCGCAGCCGCGCATCGACACCTATGGCCTGGAAAGGATAGAGATTCTGAAGGGACCGTCGTCCGGCCTTTACGGCCAGAGCGCGCCGGGCGGGCTGGTGAACATGACCAGCAAGCGTCCCACCGCAGAGCCGATCAATGAGGTCGTTCTGCAAGCGGGCAGCTTCAACCGGTACCAGGGATCGTTCGACTTTTCCGGTCCCGCCGACGACGAAGGCAAATTCTTGTATCGCCTGACCGGCACCTTGCGCGATAGCGACACGCAGTATCAGCACGTCGACGATGAACGCCAGTTCATCGCGCCCAGCTTCACCTGGCGTCCGTCGTCCGACACGAGCCTGAATCTGAACGTCCAGTACCAGAAGATCACCAGCCACGGCGGCGGCGGCGCACCCGTGCTGCCGGTCATCGGCACGCTGGAAAAGAGCAGCGCCGGCTACATTCCGCGCGACCGTTTCGTGGGCGAACCCGGGTACGACATCTTCACCAACGAGCAGACCATGGTGGGCTACACGCTGGACCACCGCCTGAACGACACCTGGAGCGTGCGGCAAAGCGCCCGTTACACCAACGTGGACACCAATACCCGCCGCGTGCAGATCGGCGCCATGGCGTCGGAAACCCAGGCGATCCGTTACGCCTGGGCCTTCCCCGAAACCGCACATGCGTTCCAGATCGATAATCAGGTGAACGCCAAATTCACGGCCGGCCCCACACGCCACGACCTCACCTTCGGCCTGGATTACCTGCGCGAAAAGTCGCGCTACAACGAAAGCAGCCTGGGCCTGATGCTGCCGCCGGCGTCGCCGCTGTTCGATGTGTTCAACCCTGACTACGGAACGCCCGTGACGCGCCCGCCCACGGCCACCAAGATCAACATGACGCGCAACCAGTTGGGGGTGTACGCGCAGGACCAGATCGAACTTGACCGGTTGCTCTTCACGCTGGTGGGCCGCTACGACTGGACCGAAGGCACCACCGATACCGGCGCGCGCGGCAGCGCCGGACAGTGGGCCTGGACCTCGCGCGATGCCGATGCCAACCGCTTCACCGGCCGGCTCGGCGTCACGTATCGCTTTGACAACGGCCTGGCGCCCTATCTGAGCTATTCCACGTCGTTCCAGCCCGTGACCGGCGTGCTGCGCGACGGATCGCCGCTCAAGCCGACGACCGGCGAGCAGTACGAGGCCGGCATCAAGTTCCAGCCCAACGGCTACGCCAGCTTCGTGACGCTGTCGGCTTTCCAGATCAACCAGAACAACGTCAGCACGCCGGACCCGGTCAATACCAGCTTTGTTGTGCAGACCGGCCAGGTTCAGGTGCAGGGGCTGGAGCTGGAAGGCAAGGCCAGCTTCGACAACGGGTTGGACCTGACGATGTCGTATGCGCTCAGCGACAGCGAGATCACCAAGAGCAACAATCCCGCGCAGCGCGGCAATCAGCTCAACTTCGTGCCGCGCCATCAGGCGGCGCTGTGGGCAGACTACACGTTGCGCGACGGCCCGTTGCAGGGCGTGGGCTTGGGCGCCGGCGTGACGTACCGCGGCGGCTTCTATGGCGACCTGAACAACAACTACGCCATCCCTGCAGTGACCTTGGTCGACGCCGCAATCCGCTACGATCTGGGCCGCGCCAGCCCCACGCTCGCCGGCGCCCAGGTCGCGTTGAATGTTTCCAACCTGTTCGACAAGCGCTACGTGGCGAACTGCCTGGGCACGGCCGTAAGTTGCTATTGGGGCGCGGAGCGCACGGTGATGGCGACGTTGCGCTATCGCTGGTGATTCCCGGCGTCCCGGGCGGTCGGCATCAACTGCGCTTGCTGATCGCCCTGGCCGCCCGGATCACCAGCGGCCCCAGTTCCTCCCGCGCGCGCGCCAGCGACCAGCGCGGCTTGGGCACGGATATGTTGACCGCACCGAGCGGATCGCCGTTGTCGCCATAAACCACCGCCGCGACATTCAAATCCCCCGCGAAGAACTCTTCATCGGCATAGGCGTACTGATCCCGTCTTGCTTCGTCGATCAACGCGCGCAGCCGGTCGACGTCGGTGGTGGTGTGCGGCGTGTACTTCGCGCACGTCACGCTGCGCAACCTGAGATCGAGTTCATCTGGCGGTAGCAACGCCCATAGCGCGCGCCCCGACGCGGTCGCCACGCACGGGATCTGCGTCCCCACCGGCAGGTACTCGGGAATGTGCCTGGCCGGCGCGACGCGCATGACGAACACCATGTTGTCGCCGTCGGGCACGGCCAGATTGACGATCTCGCCGCACTCCTGGTTGACCTGATGCAGCACCGCATGCGCATGCTGGAACAAGGGCTGCCGGTAGAGATAGCTGTAGCCCAGCCCCACGGCCTTGACCGTCATGCTGTAGCGCTTGGTGCGCGAATCCTTGAACAGGTAGCCGGTCTTTTCCAGCGTGTAGGCCACGCGCTGGGCCGAGCCGATGGTGATGCCGTTTTCGCGGGCCATCTCCTGAAGGCTCAAAGAGGCGTGCCCCCGGAAGGACTCGAGCACGGCGAGCCCTTTTTCCAGCGACTGGATCAACAAGGCGGAAGGTTCAGACATTCGGATTCTGTTTGGGTAGCAGGGACGGAGTTTGCCCGCGGGAAGCCGGAAAGTCAGCAGCCTAGGGAAACCCTTACGTTGTAGCCGGACCCGGCGAGCAGTATAAAAATACTCGCCGTTATCGTTATACGTAGATTGTTATCGAATAGCGATAATCAATCAATCCGGATATTCATGCAACCGCATCCGCTTCACATGCCGGCGCTACCCGCCGCTCAAACGCACGCTTCAGCTTCTGCCCTGTCCGACGCGGCGCTGCCGGCCTCGGTCGACGTCGCCATTGTCGGTGGCGGCATCATCGGCATCAGCACCGCCTATTCCCTTGCTCAGGCCGGACTGCGGGTCGCCGTGTTCGAGAAAGGCACGCTGGCCTGCGAACAGTCATCGCGCAATTGGGGCTGGGTGCGCACGCTGGGCCGCGATCTGCCGGAAGTGCCGCTGGCTCAGCGCGCCAACCGGCTATGGGCAGAGATCCAGGAAAAGGTGGACGTGGGTTTCCGCCGCAGCGGCATCTTCTACCTGCAGGAAAACGCTACGGACGCGGCCGGCCATCAGGCGTGGCTCGACGGGGCGCGCGCGCATGGCGTGGATGCGCGCCTGCTGGATCGCCGCACGGTGCAGGACATGCTGCCGTCGACCGGGCGCGCCTGGACGGGCGCCATGTACAGCCCGACGGACGGGGTCGCCGAACCGCAACTGGCGACGCGCGGCATCGCCTCGCTGGCGCGCGCCGCAGGCGCACACCTCTTTGAACAATGCGCCGTGCGCGGCGTGGAGCGAAGCGCGGG
>NZ_DIEJ01000325.1:0-11461 GCF_002418565.1 Achromobacter sp. UBA5777
TGGCCACGCTGTGCATCGGCGGCGGCGAAGCCGTCGCGATGGCCATCGAAATGGTCTAAGCAGTTGCCTGCTTGAGGTGCGGGCTTCGGCCCGTTTCTTGAGCAGGATTTCGCTGCGCCTTTCTGGCATTGCAACTACCGCGACGGGTCGGTCGCGGGCCATGCAGGAAAGGCGCAACGAAATCCTGATTTACCAAATCGACAAGAATGCCCGGCCCACCGGGCAGCGAGACAACCCGCTCTTTTTCGAGCGCCTTCAAATTCCAATCAAGCAGGACGGGTGGTACCCCATGCCCATCATCGAATCCCGCATCAATCCGCGGTCGCAGGACTACATCGACAACGCCAGCGCCATGCAGGCGCAACTGGACGATCTGAACCAGCAGCTGGCGCAGACGGCCTTGGGCGGCAGCGAATCCGCCCGCGCCAAGCACACGGCGCGCGGCAAGCTCCTGCCGCGCGACCGCGTGGAAAACCTGATCGATCCGGGCACCCCGTTCCTGGAACTGTCGCCCATGGCGGCGCACGGCATGTATGACGGCGACGCGCCCGGCGCGGGCGTCATCACCGGCATCGGCCGCGTGTCCGGCACCGAGTGCGTCATTGTCTGCAACGACGCCACGGTCAAGGGCGGCACCTACTATCCGATGACCGTCAAGAAGCACCTGCGCGCGCAGGAGATCGCCGCGCAGAACCATCTGCCCTGCGTGTACCTGGTGGATTCGGGCGGCGCCAACCTGCCGCAGCAAGATGAAGTCTTTCCCGACCGCGACCACTTCGGCCGCATCTTCTACAACCAGGCGCAGATGTCGGCGCAAGGCATCGCGCAGATCGCCGTGGTGATGGGCTCGTGCACCGCCGGCGGCGCGTATGTGCCCGCCATGAGCGACGAGTCCATCATCGTCCGCAACCAGGGCACCATCTTTCTGGGCGGCCCGCCGCTGGTCAAAGCCGCCACCGGCGAAGAAGTCAGCGCCGAAGACCTAGGCGGCGGCGACGTGCACACACGCCTGTCGGGCGTCGTCGACCACCTGGCCGCCAACGACATGCACGCGCTGCAATTGGCGCGCAATGCGGTTGCGCGCCTGAACCGCAAGAAGCCGCAGCCGCTGGCCACGATCCCCGTGCGCGAACCGCGCTTCGACCCCAGCGAACTGAACGGCATCATTCCCGCCGACACCCGCAAGCCTTATGACGTGCGCGAAGTCATCGCGCGCATCGTCGACGGCTCCGAGTTCGACGAGTTCAAGTCGCGCTTCGGCCCCACGCTTGTCACCGGCTTTGCGCACATTCACGGCATGCCCGTCGGCATCGTCGCCAACAACGGCATCCTGTTCTCCGAGTCCGCACAAAAGGGCGCGCACTTCATCGAATTGTGCGCGCAGCGCAAGATTCCGCTCGTGTTTCTGCAGAACATCACCGGCTTCATGGTCGGCCGCAAATACGAAAACGAAGGCATCGCGCGCCACGGCGCCAAGATGGTGACGGCCGTGGCCACGGCCAACGTGCCCAAGTTCACCGTGCTGATCGGCGGCTCGTTCGGCGCCGGCAACTACGGCATGTGCGGCCGCGCGTATTCGCCGCGCATGCTCTTCATGTGGCCCAACGCCCGCATTTCAGTCATGGGCGGCGAGCAGGCCGCCAGCGTGCTGGCGACTGTTAAGCGCGATGGCATCGAAGCGCGCGGCGGGCAATGGTCGGCCGATGAAGAGACGGCGTTCAAGGCGCCGATCCGCGAACAGTACGAGCGCGAAGGCCATCCGTATTACGCCACCGCACGGTTGTGGGACGACGGCATCATCGCCCCCGCTGATACGCGCCGCGTGCTGGGGCTGGCGTTGTCCGCGGCGTTGAATGCGCCCATCGAAGACACGAAGTTCGGTGTCTTCCGGATGTAGGTCGCATCCGTAGGCCGAACCCCACTTCTACGCGCTTCGCGCCCTTTCCGAACACTTCAGCTTGGATAACGCAATGTTCGATACTGTGCTGATTGCCAACCGCGGCGAAATCGCCTGCCGCGTCGCCGCCACCGCCCGCCGCATGGGCCTGCGCACCGTCGCCGTCTATTCCGACGCGGACGCCAACTCGCGTCACGTCGCGGCGTGCGACCAGGCCGTCTACATCGGCGGCTCCGAGCCGCGTGCCAGCTACCTGCGCGCCGATGCCATCCTGCAAGCCGCGCGCGACACCGGCGCCGGCGCCATCCACCCCGGCTACGGCTTCCTGTCGGAAAACGAAGCCTTCGCCCAGGCCGCGCAGGACGCCGGCATCGCCTTCGTCGGCCCGCCGGCATCGGCCATCGCCGCGATGGGCAGCAAGTCCGCCGCCAAGACCCTCATGGAAAAAGCCGGCGTGCCGCTCGTGCCCGGCTATCACGGCGACAACCAGGATCCGCAATTCCTCAAATCGCAGGCCGACAGCATCGGCTATCCCGTGCTCATCAAGGCCAGCGCGGGCGGCGGCGGCAAGGGCATGCGCATCGTCGAATCGTCCGGCGCATTCCTCGATGCACTGGCCTCGTGCCAGCGCGAAGCCGCGTCCAGCTTTGGCGACGACCGCGTCCTGATCGAACGCTATCTGCAAAAGCCGCGCCACATCGAAATCCAGGTGTTCGCCGACACGCACGGCAACTGCGTCTACCTCTTCGAGCGCGACTGCTCCGTGCAGCGCCGCCACCAGAAAGTCATCGAAGAAGCGCCCGCCCCCGGCATGACCGAAGAACGCCGCCGCGCCATGGGCGAGGCCGCCGTCTCCGCCGCGCGCGCCGTCGGCTACGTGGGCGCGGGCACCGTCGAGTTCATCGCCGAGCCCGACGGCCGCTTCTACTTCATGGAAATGAACACGCGCCTGCAGGTCGAACATCCGGTCACCGAAATGATCACCGGCCACGACCTCGTCGAATGGCAACTGCGCGTCGCCGCCGGCCAGCCGCTGCCCGCGCGCCAGGAAGACCTGCGCATCAACGGCCACGCCATCGAAGCCCGCATCTACGCCGAGAACCCCGAAAAGGGCTTTCTGCCGTCCATCGGTACGCTTGCCTACCTGGGCCTGCCGCCGCACACCGCCTTTGCCAACGGCGACATCCGCGTCGACGGCGGCGTGCGCATGGGCGACACCATCACCCCGTTCTACGACCCGATGATCGCCAAGCTCATCGTGCACGGCGCCGACCGCGACCAGGCCCGCGCCCGCATGCTGCAAGCGCTGGCGCAGACGCAGGCTGTCGGTGTGCAGACCAACGTCGCCTTCCTGGCGCGGCTGATGAAGGACAGCGCCTTTGCGGCCGCTGATCTGGATACGGGTCTCATCGAACGCCAGCGCGCCACGCTGCTGCCCGACCCGCAACCCGCCGACGCCGACGCGCTGGCGCTGGCCACTGCGGCCGTGCTGGTGCGGCAGGGCCTCGCACAGCCGGGCACGCAAGGCGCAGGCAAAGGCCCCACCGACCCGTGGGACGCGCGCGACGGCTGGCGTCTGGGCGGCCAGTATCGGCGTCAACTGCAATGGACCGACAACGGCGAAGCTCGCCACGTCACCGTGGCCCGACAGGGCGGCGCGTGGACGCTGGACACCGGCGACGGCGCGCGGCCGTTCCTGTGGCGCTCGCACGCCAGCGCCAATCCGAATCTGGCCTATGGCCTGCGCATCACGCTGCAAGGCCATGAAAGCGCCGGCACCGTCGTCCTGCATGGCGACCGCGCCTACGTCTTCCGCGAGGACGGCTCGCACGTCCTGGAGCTATATGACGCGTTGACGCACTCGCAGGACACGCAGGGCGACCACGGCGCGGGACTGGCCGCGCCCATGCCCGGCAAGATCATCTCGATCTCGGTCAAGGCGGGCGACAAGGTCGAAAAGGGCCAGCCGCTGCTGGTGATGGAAGCGATGAAGATGGAACACACCATTTCTGCGACCGCCGACGGTACGGTGGGGGAAGTGTTCTATGGGGTGGGGGATCAGGTGACGGAAGGCGCCGAACTCGTCTCGATCGAGTAACGGCGATTTGAACGTACCCGACGGCTTCCGGCGGTAACGCCGGGAGCCGTTTTGTTTATGCGGCTCGCGCGGGTTTAGCTGTCCGTCAGCGCCCCTCGCCTAGAATCGGCGCTTCCCCCCGCGCCACGCCCACCATGTCCGCCGCCGACACGCCCAGTCCGCTTTCTCGTCCGCCGTTCCTGCATTTCCTCTGCGGCCGCGTCGCGGCATCGCTGGCATTCCAGATCGTCTCCGTCGCCGTGGGCTGGCAGATTTACGCGCTGTCGGGCAGCGCGCTCGACCTCGGCCTCATCGGCCTCGCCCAGTTCCTGCCGATGGCCGCACTCACGCTCGTCGTCGGCCACGTCGCCGACCGCTACGACCGCCGCAAGATCGTCGCCGTCTGCATGGCGCTCGAAGCGCTGGCTACCCTAGTGCTCGCGATCGCCGCGCTGCACGGCGTCGGCGGCAAGACGCTCATCTACGCCACGATCATCATCATGAGCTCGGCCCGCGCCTTCGAAGCGCCGACGCTCTCCACGCTGATCCCCGCCGTCGTCCCCCGCGAATGGCTGCCGCGCGCCACCGCGCTGTCCTCATCCGGCGGCCAGATCGCCCAGATCGCGGGCCCCGCGCTCGGCGGCGTCGGCTACAGCCTCGGGGCAGGGTGGATCTACTGCGTCGCCGCCGCGCTGTATCTGACGGCCTTCATCGCCATCGCCACGCTCGTCATCGAACGCGCGCCGCCGCGTAAAGAACCGACGACGTGGCGCACGCTGTTTGGCGGGATCACCTTCATCTTCCAGCGCCGGTTGCTGCTGGGCACGTTGTCGCTGGATCTCTTTGCCGTGCTGCTGGGTGGGGCGACGGCGCTGCTGCCGATCTTTGCGAAGGACATTCTGAATGCAGGTCCATGGGCGCTTGGTGCTTTGCGTGCGGCGCCTGCGTGCGGTGCGGCGCTGATGTCGTTGACGCTGGCGCGATTGAGCCTCGGTGAAAACGTCGGGCGATTGCTGTTCGGCTCGCTCATCGTGTTTGGTCTGGCGACTACGGTGTTTGGGCTATCGACCTCGATTCCGTTATCGATCGCCGCGCTGGTCGTGCTGGGTGCGGCAGACGCGGTCAGCGTCGTCGTGCGGTCATCGCTGGTGCAGTTGAATACGCCCGATCACATGCTGGGACGGGTCAGCGCGGTGAACACCTTGTTTGTCGGCGCATCGAATCAGCTGGGGGAGTTTGAATCGGGTCTGACTGCGCAGTTGTTTGGCACGGTGCCCGCCGTGGTGATCGGCGGGGTTGGAACGATTGCGGTCGCCGCGCTGTGGATGCGGTGGTTTCCGGAGTTGAGGAGACTTCGGACGTTGAATGGGAATGAGGTGGCGCAGACTTGAGACAGCGCCCATATTGACCGGAACGTCGACGCTGATCGCATGCGAGTGCACGCACGCTTCTCACGTCAATCGATGCGTCTTCAACCAGTCCCTCAACGCGTTGTTGATACGCGTCTGCCAACCCTGCCCAGTCGCCTTGAAAGCTGACAAGACCTCCTCATCAAGACGAATGGTGGTCGCCGACTTTCGCGTTGCAGCGGTACTGCCCACGGGCCGGCCGCGGCGGCGCACGATGTCATCGGGCTTGTGCACGCGAGCGTACTGGCCTTGTGCAGCCTGCTTTGCGCTTCGCAGCAGAGCTGCCTCAAATTCGGCACTCTCGGGTTGAGATTTCTTGGCCATCAAAGCTATCCCTAAGATTCGATATTCTGAAAGGTTGGCCCCGATTTCGAGCCTCGCAAGGCTTGAAATCCGACGGAGCGAAACGAGCGGGGTGCTGCTAGGCGAACGACAATTAGCTTAGGCGCGGGCCCGACACCTGTAGGCATGCATGTTCGCATTACGCAACGCGCCTGCAGGTCTCGCAGTTCTTTGGTCGACTCTTACGCATAAGCGGGTACGCCTCTCCTTCCTGTCCACCGACACCTGCCCCTTTCACCTTCGAGAACCAATCGAAGTTGACGCGAAGGCACCCACTTGCGAACCCGCGAGCCAGTGCGCCGCCGCATAGTAGATACCGATGCTCCAGCGCCAACGACGTTCTATCTGAGTTCAGCCTTGGTGGTCAAAAGGTCGAGGTGTCGTATGGGGGAGTCGCGCTTCCGCGCACAAAAAAAACCAACGAGGTTCTGACGAAACGCAAGATGAAGGTGATTGAGCTGGCAAGAGGCTTGGCAGACGACTTCCCGCGCGCCGGTGCGAGGTTATAAAAGTGCTGCCTGCCGTTCCAACCTAAATTTCTGTCCGATTCTGCCGTTTACAGTGTTGCCGCTTACGTTTGCACCGAGTCGGTGATGACGTGCAGAAATACCTTGAAGGCTGATTCGTCACGACGATAATTTTTAAAGAGGAGTCGCAGTGCATACCGCGCGAGATAAATACACGCTCGAACTGGTTGAGGCCGAAGATTTGTGGATCATCTCCACAATTGACCAAAGTCGCTACATCTGCAGGGGGTGCGAAGTAGGAGTATTTCCAGCGTCTTACATTAAGGAAGTAAACAAGAGGCGCCCGTACTTCACTCTCGGTCCCGTGAATCAGCATTCCAACGGATGTGACGTGGATGGCGAAGTGAAACTCATCAACAGCGCGAAGCGCAGGAGCGTCGGAAGCGCAGATGGCTTTCCGCTACCATTCCCGAACAGGTTGGCGATGAACGACGAGCGCTCGGTTATCCCCACAGAAGCCCCCCTACGAGACGGTCGAGAAGGAAGTGGAAGAAAAAGCAGAGGCACGGACAGCGGGATCTCGCGTAAGCATCACGGGCATACAGTTAAGACAATCAGGCCAGCATGCCGCACTTACATAAATTTCCCGTTTGACAGAGCAATCTTGCCCTTCTCTATCCCCGGCGTCTATGGCACGACGTATGCAGAAATTTTTTGGTACCTGGGGAGCAAACGACCGTCTCATTTCAAGAATCCAAAACATCTGTACTACGCTGCGATCCGTTGGACAGTGGACCCTGTTTTGACAGACGCATCCTGTGTGCTGACGCTCAACGTGGGCAATTGGAATCAAGAGACAAAAAAACACGAAAGCCTGTCTCGGATCCATGTCAACTGGTCGACCTGGAGTCAGTCGCGCCGAGACACGCTCATGAGAGAGTTTGAAGTAACACGGGAAGAAGCCGCAGAGAAAGCTAAGAAAAACAGTCGGCAAAAAGGCTGGGTATTTTTCGTGGGGGAGCAAGACTCTGTAGATCCCGAAATTTTCCACGTCAACAATCACAATTTGATCTGCTGCCTACCCGGGGAAATGATTTGGCCGCATGCATGACGTCCTGACGGTGCGTCAATGCAGTAAAAACAAATGGCTTATTCGACTCGTCATTGGAAGTAGCCCTTGCTGCGATCCCTTCAAAGAAGCGGAAGGCACGCGCGGGATGTACGACACCCAAATGATCATCGGGTGCCGGACTAAGCGCTGCGCCACCAAGTGCATGAGGTGCGGTCTCCTGCACGGTTCTTTGCGATGGCACCGTGTGCGGACAGCGTAGTGGCGTTCACAATTTCGTTCCAGTCAGCGCACACAGACCACAACCCAGAGCCGCTAGCTTCGGTCATTCGGCTTGCTCCCGGCTCCTAATCAATATTTCCGCATCTCAAACCGATTCGCCGCCCCAGCCGCCGGCTCGAAGTAATACTTAGGCTCCCGATAAACCAACTCCTGCAACGCAGCATCCAGCTTCGGCAACTCAAAACTCGCAGCACTACGCGCTTTCCGAAAATCCTCAAGACTCGCGGGCAGACGCTCCAGCGTCATCGACTCCACCAAACACACCCATTCCCGCGCCAGCACCCCGCATGAATCCTTGACCATGACCGGCTGGTCATCCGGCATCTTGTACCCATCCATCAGCACCACATCGCCCGCTTCCAGCGTGATCGTGGCCAACGGCGTGAAGAGCAGTTCCGTGTCAACGCCGGCGACCGGCAACATCTCTGCCTCGCGATTGTGGAACGCGCGCCTGGCCCCCTCCACCCAGCGATACTCCCGCGCGGCCTCATTGCAGCCTTCCCCGAAACGCAACGTGACTTCGCAGCCGGAACCCAGCCCATCCTCGCTGGGCACAAGCGGCGTCCAGGGTCCTTCCTTCTTGAAGTCGATATCCGCCGTCTCGGTCAGCGTGGCCATGCCGAGGTTCTTTAGATAATCCATTGACTTCGCGCGCGCATCCGAGTCCGGCAACGCCGTCCGCGGCTGGTGGTAAGTAATGCGATTGAGCCGGTACTCGCCGGGCCACACCGGAATGACCTGATACGCGAGCGCGCCGCGCGTCGTCTGGAACAGCGGGCCCGTGTCCGAGACATCGAACTTGTGCTTGCCTTGGCCCACGGTCATCGCGAAGCCCTTCTCGGTCTTATGCTGCCAATGCAGGAGTGTGCTGTGCTGGCGGGTAAATTGATCCCGCGTGGCCGCATCATCGAAGTTGCGCGGCGTTCCCGCATCGAAATTGACGGTCGGGATCACCACAATCGCCATGTCCTTGCGGGCCTGGTCGAACAGCTCGTCGGTGTTGGCGACGTGCCGTTTCCGCATGGCTGCCGCCTCGGCCTGTAGCGCTTCATCGCTGGGTGACTGTGCCCACGCGGCAAGCGGGGCGAACAGGGCGGACACGCATACAAGGGCAAGCACGCGGCGAGACAGCGTCATCGGTCTTCGTTCCTTTATGAGTTCGGAGGTTGAGCCTATCGGCGTCTGCTGCCCATCTGGCCGATCGGGCCTAGAGCGAAGACGCCAGGGCATGATATCGCGGCGAGCGCTCATGAATATCGACTAGCCGCTCCACGTCCCAGTCGCATTGCTGGATGCCTCCCGCAACTTGCAGGCGACGGGTCATGCGCCTGCGTCGTACCCGGCCCCAGAAGCATCCGTGCAGCCGCTCAGAGTAGACTGACAGCCTCTCTCACCCTTTAGAGTCCCCATTCATGCTCGTCAAAGCCCTGCGTGTCGGCCTGGGTCAAATCATTGTCCTGGGCGACGCACTGACCCGTCCGCGTCCGCAGAAGCGCTCGCCGCAAGGCCAGGCCGCCGTCAACGCCGACGCGGCCGCGCTCTCGCTGTATCAATTTCAGGCCTGCCCGTTCTGCGTGAAGACACGCCGCGCCATGCACCGGCTCAATGTGCCGGTCGCGCTGAAGGATGCCAAGCACGACGCGGAAGCACGCGCCGCATTGCAGGCGGGCGGCGGCAAGGTGAAGGTGCCTTGCTTGCGCATCGAAGATGCCGACGGCACGCGCTGGATGTACGAGTCCAACGACATCATCGCGTACCTGGAAAAACGCTTCGCCAACGTCGCCTGATCGCACATAAAGCAAACGGCCTGCCGAAACATCCGGCAGGCCGTTTTCAATTGCACAAAGAACGCGTCAGAACCTTCCCCGCAGCGTCAGCAGCACGCTGCGCGGCGCGCCATAGTTGTTGCGGTTTTCCAGATAGCCCGGGTATTCGTAATAGACCTTGTCGAACAGGTTGTTCACGTTCACCGCGGCAGTCCAATGCGAGGTCAGGTCGTACGCGACGCGCGCATTCCACACGCTGTAGGACGGACGCCGCACATTTGAGATCGTGTTGGTCAACGCGCTCTGCCAATTGACGCCCGCGCCCACGCTCAACCGATTCAAGTCACCCGGCAGACGGTATTCGCTCCACACGCGCAGCATATGCCGAGGCGTTTCCTCGCTGAAGGTCTGGCCCTCGCGCTCGGGGTCGCTCAGATACTTGTTGCTGTTGAACGTATAGCCCGCGGCCACTTGCAGGCCCGGCGCCAGTTCGCCGCTCATCTCGGCCTCGAAGCCCTGGCTGCGCACCTTGCCCGCCGCGCGCGAGCAATAGCCGCCGTTGCAGACCGGCCCGGCCTCGTAATCCTGCACCGCGCGATTCTTCTGGTCGATCCGGTACACGGCGAACGACGTGTTCAGCCTGCCGTCCATCAACTCGCCCTTGATGCCCACTTCATAGTTCGCGCCCACGATGGGCTTGAGGACGCTGCCGTCCAGCGTCGTCGCGGTTTGCGGTTCGAAGATATCTGCGTAGCTGGCATAGGCCGACCACTGCGGCGTCAGCGCGTACACCAGCCCCAGGAACGGCGTGAACTCGGCGCTGGCTTTCGCGGTGCTGACGTCGTCCCACGTTGCGGCCTGCGTCGTGTAGCGGCTTTCAAACCAGCTGAATCGCCCACCGGAGACCAGCGTCAGGTCATCCGTCAGACTGCTGCGCAACTGCGCATAAATGCCTTTCTGCACGTGCGGGTCATAGCGGGACAGACGATTCGAGTCCGGAAAGCTCTCGGGCTTGGGCACATGCGGATCCGGATTGAACACATCCAGCGGCAGGTAATTGGAGGCGTACTCGATCCGATCGCTGGATTTCAGGCGCGACATGCTGACGCCCACCGTCAGGTCCTGCGGCATGCCCCACGTCGTGAAGCGGCCGTTCACATTCGCATCAAAGCCAAAGTGCTCGGCGGACTTGTCGTAGTTCCAGGCATTGCGCATCGGCCCCATTAGCGTCACCGGGTCCACCGCCCCCGTCGCATCCAGTGCCGACGTCAGGCTGCTTTCCTTCACGTAGGTGCCCGCGACGTTCAGCCGCCAGTCGCTGTTGAAACGATGAGTCAGGTCGGCAAAGACCTGGGTCTCGTCACGATCCCACTGGTTCCAGTCCGCGCCCAGAAAGGTCGAGCGCTTCAGGTCCAGCGAGCGGCCGTCGCTGTAGCGCGGCAGCCCGCCAAAGAAGGGCGTCGACCGCACGCGCGACACCAGCACACCCGCGCCCACCGTCGTGCGCGGCGACACGTCGTAGTCCAGCGCAAAGTACAGGTTGGTGTTGCGTTCCTTCACCACGTCGATGAACGAACCCTTGGTGTCGTAGTCCAGCACCGCACGCGCCCGCAGACTGCCGTCGGCGTTCAACGCGCCGCCCGCATCCAGCATGCCGCCCACGTGATCCCACGAACCGGCACGCGCCTCCATCAACACCTGCGTCTCGGCCGTGGGGCGTTTGCGCACGAAGTTGACCGATCCGCCCGGCTGGCCTGCGCCTTCCATCAGGCCTTGCGCGCCTCGCAACACCTCAACGCGATCCAGATACGCCGTGCTGCCCGTGAAACTGTTGCCCACCGCGTAGAAGCTGCGCGACAGCGGCACGCCGTCGTACTGGATGTTCGTGATCTTGAAACCGCGCGAATAGAAATTGCGGCCGCCATCGGCCACTTCGCTGATCGTCACGCCCGTCGTGTTCTCCAGCACCTCGCTGATGGTCGACAGGTTCTGGTCGTCCATGCGTCGGCGCGTGATCACCGTCACGGACTGCGGAATGTCCTTGATCGCCTCCTCGGTCTTGCCGATGGTCACCGCCCGGGCCGCGTAGGAGTTCGTGTTCTCGGTGGTCGCATTGAAGACGCCCGTCACCAGCACCGGCGCCAGCGTGCTG
>NZ_DIEJ01000214.1:0-20864 GCF_002418565.1 Achromobacter sp. UBA5777
GGCGCGGCCACGTCGATGATCCACGGACGCAGCGTTGGCGCCCCGCCGCCCAGGGACGGCCGGGCGGTGGACAGCGTCAACGTCACGTTCTTCCAGTCTTCGCCGGTGTTCTGGCGGATGACGCCGAAGTAGCCCAGATCCACATTGCGGTCGGCGGGGCGCAGGCGCGCGTCGTAGGCCGGCGTCCAGCGTGCGCCCGCCACCGCGTACGACAGCGCCAAGTCCAGCTTGCCCGCGCGCGCCATGTTGACCCTCAACGTCACGGTTTTGGTGCGCCGGCCCGATTCGCCGCGCACCAAACCAAGCTGGGTCTGCAGCGCCGTCATTTCGCGCTCCAGATCGGTCTTTTGTTCAGCCACGCGCCGCAGACCCGCCAGCGTCGTGGCCAGCGACTCGGCGCTCAGGGTCTGGATCGCCTTCAGTTCGTCCAGCGTGAGACGCGCGCCGTCCTTGGCGGGTTCCGTGGCGCCGCGCTGCATCATCAGGATGAGTTCGCGCTGGTTGTCCAGCACCGCGGCTTCGTCGTCCAGCGCGGCTTGGCGGCTGACCAGCTTGTCGATCTGCGCCTCGATCTGGCGCACGCGTTCGTTGGCGGTAGCGGCCTGATAGACGTCGCTGACCTTGACGTCAAGCAGCGTGGCCTGACCGGTGCTCTTGGCAGTCACCTGCAGCGAGTTTTCCTGTAGCGACGCAGGCAGGTTTTCCAGCACCAGCTCGTGTTCGCCCGCAGCAAGCTCGCTGCTGGCGGCGCGTGTGACGACGGCGCGATCCTGGTAAACGGTGACGGCGCCGATGGAGGAGGGCAGCGCGGCGGCGGAGGCCAGTCCGGGGATCGACGCGAAAGCCAGGGCCAGAAGGGTACGTCTCACGGGAGCACCTTTATAAAGTTGAACGCGGCTGACAGCGGGTCTCCCACGGGGACGCATCGCCGGCAAGCGCGTGAGTCTATCGCTGGCATCGTCCGGACGGTTTACAGGAAATGACAAACGCGACAGGGGGATACGGCTGGTTCGTGAAAACTCAGTCGCGTTCCGGATGCGCCAGCCGCCGCAACATGCCGACGGCGTTTTCAGCGGCCACTGATCGGTCGTGCCGCCGGTAAGCCATGTCCAGCAGGGCGTGCGGCGCGTCGCCCTTGATGGGCCGGTACTCGATGCCTTGCGCGCCCATGTGCCGCATGGCGGCGGGCACGATCGAGATGCCGACGCCCGCCGCGACCAGACTCACGATCGACGCCATCTGCGGGGCCTCCTGGATGACGCGCGGCGCAAAGCCGGCACGCTGGCAGGCAGACTGGATGGCGTCGTACAGGCCCGCGCCGATGGGCCGCGGATACAGCACAAAATCCTCGTCAGCCAGTTCGGCGATGGGAACGGCACGCTTGCGGCTGAGCGGATGGCCGGGCGGCAGGGCGATCAGCATCGGCTCGTCCAGCACGCGCTCGGATTCGAATTCGGCGTCCAGCATGTAAGGGGGGCGCACAAAGGCGACATCCACCTCGCCGGCGCGCAGCCCGCGCAGCAGCGAGATGGTATTGCTTTCGGTCAGGGTGATGCGCACGTCGGGATAGCGGTCGCGGTAGGCGCGGATGGCACGGGGCAGGTAGGGGTGGAACACGGCCGATGCGGTAAAGCCCACCGTGATGGCCCCGCGTTCCCCGCGGCCCAGCCGTCTGGCCATGTCGATGGCGCGGTCGGCGCTGGCCAGGATGGCGCGCGCATCGTCCAGGAACTGTGCGCCGGCTTCGGTCAGCGCGATGCCCCGGGGCAGGCGCAGGAACAGCGGCGTGCCGATCTCGCGTTCCAGTTGCTGGATCTGCTGGCTGAGCGGAGGTTGCCCGATACCCAGCCGGGCTGCCGCGCGGGTGAAGTGCAGCTCCTCGGCGACGGCGGTGAAGTAACGCAGGTGGCGCAATTCCATCGTTTTTAAATATGCATGGGTCGGGTTTCATATATTGGACATATGCAGGGGAAAAGTCTACTTTGTCTCTACGGGCTCAAGCCCGGTGTTTTTCGAGAATCTTGATGTCGACCCCTTCTGCAAATCCCGCAATAGAACGCGGCGCCACGGCGCCCGAGTATCTGGCGCGCGGCACGCCGGGACTGCGCCGTGCCCAGTGGGCGCTCTTCGCCGCCGGTTTTTCCACGTTTTCTCTGCTGTATTGTGTGCAGCCGCTGATGCCGCTGTTCACCCATGCGTTCAACGTATCGCCAGCGCAGAGCAGCCTGGTGTTGTCGCTGTGCACGGGGTTGCTGGCCATCGCCATCTTCTTTGTGGGCCTGTTTTCCGCCGCCTTGCCGCGCAAGCGGGTCATGGCATGGTCGCTGTTTGCCTCCGCCGTCCTCGGAACCATCGCGGCCGTCGCGCCGGACTGGCAAAGCCTCTTGGCGCTGCGCGCGCTGCAAGGCGTGGCGATGGGCGGGGTGCCCGCCGTGGCCATGGCTTACCTGGCCGAAGAGGTGGAGCCCGGCACACTGGGCTTCGCGATGGGCCTGTACATCAGCGGCAGCGCATTCGGCGGGCTGTCGGGACGGGTCATCACCGGCCTGGTGTCCGACCATTTCGGCTGGCGCGCGGCGATGGGCACGCTGGGATTGCTGGGTCTCATCGCGGCCCTGCTGTTCGTGTGGCTGCTGCCGGCGTCGCGCCGGTTCACGCCGCGCCGGGGCCGGGGATGGGCGGGCGTCTGGGCGGATGTGCGGGAGGGCGCCGGCGCGCACCTGAAGAATGGTCCGCTGTGCGCGCTGTTCGTGATGGGCGGGCTGCTGATGGGCGCGTTCGTCGCCGTCTACAACTATGTCGGCTTTCGCCTGCTGCTGCCGCCGTTCTCGCTGAGCCAGACCTTCATCGGGTTCATCTTTGTCGTCTACCTGGTGGGCATCTTCGCCTCGACCTGGTTCGGCCGCCTGGCTGACCGGCACGGGCGCGGCGCGATGCTGGCCGCAGCGTCCGGCCTTGCCCTGGCGGGCCTGCTGTTGACCCTTTCCAACGCGTTGCCCGTGCTGATCGCAGGCATCGTCGTCTTCACCTTCGGCTTTTTTGCGGCCCACGCCGTCGCCAGCGGTTGGGTCGGGCAGATGGCGCGCGGTTACAAGGCCCTGGCCGCCTCGTTCTACCTGCTGGTCTATTACGTGGGGTCGAGCGTGCTTGGGGCGCTTGGCGGCCAATTCTGGACCGCGGGCGGCTGGCATGGCGTGGCCGCCATGGCAGGCGGCTTGCTCGCCGCCGCGCTGGTGATCAGCGCGGGTCTGGCCTGGCGCACGGGACGGCGGCATGCCGCGGCGGGCGCCGCTGGTCCCGCCTGACGGCACCCTTTTTTCAGGGAAGGGTAGCGTCGCGTTACGCAGGGTTGCGCCACGCGCGCTTCTATCGCGATACATTCTGTATTGCGATAGGGGGAACCATGCTGACCAAGCAAGACCGCGTGTCCCTGCCATGGACCGACACGCTAGCTCGTCTGGAAGACGAACGCATCATGCTGGAGCGCATAGCTGCCGGCGTACCGATCCGGCAGGTACTGGAACATGTGCTGCACGCCGTCGAGGCGCAGTCGAGTGTGAAGCTGCGCGCGTCCATCGCAGTGGTGGACGACGCGGGCACCGAATTGCGGCACTGCGCCGCACCCGGCCTGCCCGACGCGTTCAATGCCGCCGTGGACCGGGTGGCCATCGGGCCGTCGACCGCCTCGTGGGGCGCGGCAGCGCATTCAGGCAAGCCGGTCTATACGGACAATATTGCCAACGATCCGCGTTGGGCGCCGTGGCGCGACCTTGCTTTGGAAAATGGTTTGCGCGCGTGTTGGTCCACGCCGATCAAGGCGCCAGACGGACGGCTGTTGGGCGTCTTCTCCAATTACTACGAAGAAAGCCGGCTGCCGACCGCGCAGGATATCGACGCGATCGCGCTGGTCACGCGCAGCGCGGCGCTGGCAATCGAAAGGCATCTGCTGGACGTGGCCTTGCGACGCAGCGGCGAGCGCTGGCGGGCGATGTTCGACGGCATGCAAGAAGCGTTTTTTCTTGCCGAAGCCCTGCGCAGCGAGGACGGCCGCATCGCCGACTTCCGCTTTCTGGAGGTGAACCCCGCCTTTGAACGCCAGAGCGGCATGCGCGAGGGCGACACGCTGGGCCACACGCTGCGCGAGATGATTCCCGGCGTTCCCAGCCAGATCCTGGATACGTTCGCGCAGGTAGTGGAGTCGGGCGAGCCCGCCCAGTTTGAATTTGCCGTGCCCGCGCCCAAGGATGCATGGTACGAGGCGCGGGCGCGCAAGGAAGGCCCCGATCGCATCATGGCGCTGTTTCTTGACGTCACCGCGCGCAAGGCCGCCGAGACCGAGTTGTGGGAAGGCCAGCATCGCAAGAATTTCCTGCTGGCGCTGGGCGACCGCATGCGAGAACTGCATCTGCAGCCGGCCATCGAGGAGACCGCCTGCGCGGGATTGGGTCAGCACCTGTCGCTGGGCCTGGTGGCGGTTCTGGACTGGGCCGGCGACGGCGCGGCGCCCGTGGTGTCCACCTGCTGGCGGTCCGAGAATGATCTGGCGAGCCACGACGCACTGGCGACAGAACAACTGGGCGAAGATTTTTTCGATGCCGTGCGCAAGGGGCGCACGACCTACCTGCAGCCGCTGGTGGCGCAAGAGGGCGGCGACATTCGCCCGTCCGCCATCGTCGTGCCGATGCGCCGCTGGGCGCGGCAAGGCGGTGCGCTATTGGTCCGTCCCTTATCGAGCAGCCGCCTCAAGCCGGCGGATCTGGCGTTCGTCGAGGAAGTCGCCGAGCGGATGTGCGACGCGGTCGAGCGTTCGCAATACGCACGCATGCTGGAGCAGCGGGTGGAGCATGCCATTGCCGAGCGGGATCGCATCTGGCGGATGTCCCCCGAGCTGCTGGCCGTCATCGACAGCAGGGGCCGGTTTGCCAGCGTGAATCCGGCCGTGCAACCCATCCTGGGCTGGAGTCCCGACCAGTTTCTGTCGATGGGGCTGGCCGAGCTGATCCACCCGGACGACCTGGACGCAACACGCAGCGCCTGGTCGCCGCAGGCGCAGGCGGACGGCGCACAACCCGCCCGGCACCTGGAAAACCGGGTCCTGCGCCGCGAGGGCGGCTACAGCTGGATCACCTGGAGCATGTCGTGGTCGCAAGACAGCCTGTATGTCGCGGGACGCGATGATTCCGATCTGAAGGCGCAGGCCGAGGCGCTGGCCGACACCGAGAATGCATTGCGCCAGGCGCAGAAGATGGAGGCGGTGGGACGCCTGACCGGCGGCATCGCGCACGATTTCAACAACATGCTCCAGGGCATCACCGGTGCGCTGTATCTCATTCAGCGCAAGCTGTCGGCCGGCGTGCCCGAACAGGCGCAGCGCTTCATCACGGTGGCCATGGATTCGGCGAACCGCGCCGCGCACCTGACGCAGCGCCTGCTCACCTTCTCGCGGCGCCAGCCGATCGACCCCAAGCCGTTCAGCGTGGAAGGCACGCTGCACTCCATGATGGACCTGTTCCATCGGTATACCGGCGAGCGCGTGAATCTGGTTTTCGATCTGGACCCGGACCTGTGGCCGATCAATTGCGACAAGAACCAGTTCGAGAATGCGATGCTCAACCTGGTGATCAACGCCTGCGATTCCATGCCCAATGGCGGCGTGTTGACCATTGCGGCGGCAAACACGCAACTGGATGCAGCGTCGCTGCGCCAGAGCCCGGGCGTCACGCCGGGCCCGTTTGTCGAGGTCACGGTGTCAGACGTGGGCTGCGGGATGTCGCCCGATGTGCTGGCGCACGCGTTCGACCCGTTCTTCACGACCAAGCCGCTGGGCGAAGGCACGGGGCTCGGGCTGTCTATGACCTACGGCTTTGCCAAGCAGGCGGGCGGCAGTGCCGTCCTGGAAAGCGCCGAAGGCGTCGGGACGTCGGTGCGGCTGTACCTGCCGCGCCATCAAGGCGTGCCGGAACAGGCCGCCGATGCGCCGCGGGCGACCGGCACGCAAGCGGCGTCGGCTGGCCAGGCCTTCGTCATCGTCGTGGAAGACGACACGAACGTGCGCGAAATGGTGCGCGAGTCGCTGGTGGATATGGGCCTGCATGTGTTGACGGCCGGCGACGGGGAGGCAGGTCTGGAACTGGTGACGTCCACCCGCAATCTGAGTCTGCTGGTAACGGATGTGGGCCTGCCCAATCTGAACGGCCGGCAGCTTGCGGACGCGGCGCGTGTGGCACACCCTGGCCTGCGGGTCCTGCTCATGACTGGCTACGCCGAAAGCGCGGCCAGCGCGGGTGGTTTCCTGGAGGATGGCATGGAACTCATCGTCAAGCCGTTCTCGCTGGATGCGCTGGGCGAGCGGGTGCAGCGGATGCTGGCAGAGAGCGCGGGGCCGCAGCGTGCGCGGTAGGGGGGAAATGTGGGGTCAAGTGTTTCAACGGCAGGTAAAAAATGCCCCGTATGGCGGACTACCCCAGGGGGAGGAGGTAACGCGGGGGTCAGGCACGGGGCTTGCGACTAGGTTGAGGCATTTCAACCAAGGAAGGAGCTACGCTATGAAATACCGTGCCATGACTTGCGCGTTTGCCATGATTGCCGGCCTTGCCGCCGGCGGTGCCTATGCCCAATCCACGGGCCGCAGCTCGCCCCCGACCTCGCCGTCCACGACGCCGAATGACGGGGCTGCCGTGCCGCCCAACACCCAGGTGCCTCCGGGCCAGATTCCGCCCGCCCCGAATGCGGCGCCCCAGACCGGCACCACGCCGCCGAACCTGGATAAGAGCGGTCACATGAAGTCCGACAAACATGGGTCGGAAATGCCCAATCGCAAGCGCGAAGCCAATGACAATGTGCCGAATACTCCGGCCGGTGGCGCCGCGCCTCCTCCGGGATATCCGAACACGGGCGGCAGCAAGTAAGCAGCCCCACACAAAAAGGCTTCCGAAAGGAAGCCTTTTTTTTGGCGGGGTGGCAGTCAAGTCGGTGTCAGACGCCGGCCCCGGGCAAGCCATCGCGGCACCGGTTTCATGCCGGTGCCGCAATTCAATGCTGGCGGCGCAACTCAGCCGGCGGCACGCGCAACTGGCCGCGGTACTTGGATACGGTGCGGCGGGCGAGGAGGATGCCGTTGGACGCCAGTTGCTGAGTCAACGCGACGTCGGAGAGCGGCATCGCCGGATCTTCGGCGTCCACCATTTCCTTGATCAGCGCGCGGACGGCTGCGGCGGAACACGAGCCGCCCGATTCCGTTGCGAGTTCGCGCGAGAAGAAGTGGCGGAATTCAAAGACGCCGCGCGGGGTGGTCATGTACTTGCTGACCGTGGCGCGCGACACCGTGGACTCGTGCATGTTCAGGTCGTCGGCCACTTCGCGCAGCATCAACGGGCGCAGGGCGACTTCGCCGTACTCGAAGAACATCTGCTGGCGCTTCACGATCGCTTCGGCCACGCGCTGAATGGTGGTGTAGCGCTGCTCGACATTGCGCACCAGCCAGCGCGCCTCCTGCAGCTCCTGCGCCATGGGGCTACGGTCGTCCAGCCGCGCGCGGCGAAACAGGTCTGCGTAGGCGCTGTGCAGACGCGCGCGTGGCATGGCGCTGCGATTGGGCAGCACGCGCCAGCGTCCCTGCCATTTATCCACGAACACATCGGGCACAACGTAGACCGGCGCGTCGCCGCTGTAGCGGCCGCCGGGCTTGGGATCCAGGCGCCGGATCAGCGCGCAGGCGTCGCGCAGGGCATCGTCCGAACATGCCAACGCGCGGCGCAGGCCGGCGTAATCGTTCTTGCCCAGGCGTTCCAGATGGTCCTGCACGATGCACTGGGCCAGCGCTCGCGTGGCGTCGTCCTCGTCGGGCAGCGCGGCCAGTTGCAGCGTCAGGCATTCGCGCAGATCGCGCGCGGCGATTCCAGGCGCATCCAGCTGCTGCACCAGGCGCAGGGCCGCCATCCATTCGCTTTCGTCGGGAATCGGATTGATGTCTTCGTCGGCGGCGGTACAAAGATTTTCCAGCGGGGTGCGCAGGTAGCCGTCGTCGTCTAGCGCGTCGACGATGAATTCGGCCAGCAGGCGGTCGCGCGGCTGCAGGTGGTAGTTGCCCAACTCGAAGGACAGACGATCGCGCATCGACACGTTGGCGCAGGCCCATTGGCCCAGATCGCTGTCGCCGCCGGACGGGGCGTGCGTGGGATAGTCGCCGGAGTAGGCCGGCGCGTCGGGTGGGGGTTCATCCATGTCCGGGCTTTCGGATGCCGCGACGGGCTCCGGCGCGGACTGTCCGTCGGCCTGGTCGTTCATCTCTCCGCGGACGCCGGGCGCAGCCGGGGCCGCCTCGGGCTCCGATTCATCCGGATCTTCGAGGAAAGGGTTTGTCGCAAGCGCGTGTTGCACCGCCGTAGTGAACTCCAACGCCGACATCTGAAGCAGCTTGACGGATTGTTGCAGACGCGGCGCCAGCGTCATTTGCTGGCGCAGGCGAAGTTCTTGCATCGGGTGGCCCAATCGAGTCTCCTGAAGGGGCAGCCGCCGGAAGGCGGCTCGTTCCTTTCATAGACGCAAAAAACGTGCCAACCGCATTTGAGAGGGGTAGCCGCGGCGGGAACGCGGCATGCTGGGACAGTATTACAAAGGGGATGGTAATAACTGCTCAGGCGGCCGCGTTGGGCTCGTCCTTTTCATAGACATCCAGGCGGTTGTACAGCGTCTTCAGACTGACGCCGAGCGTCTCGGCGGCCAGCCGCTTGTCGCCGGCATGATGCGCCAGCGTGGCCAGGATGAACTCGCGCTGGGCCCGGCCAAGCGGCATACCTACGGGAAAGTTCAGCGAGCCTTCGCGCATCTGAGCCTGGTTCGGGCCGCGCTTGCGCGTGAGCAGCTCGGCGTCCAGCTCCGTGTCGGCCATGATGTAGGCGCGCTGGATCACGTTGCGCAGTTCACGCACGTTGCCCGGCCAGTCGTGCGCCTTGATCGCTTCCAGCATGTGCGGCGAAAACGTTTTCTGCGTGCCATGCTGCGCATTCAACGTGTCCAGGAATTGCTTGGCAAGAAGCAGGGCGTCGTCGCCGCGCTCGCGCAGCGGCGGCACGCGCAGCGGAATCACGAGCAGACGGTGCAGGAAGTCTTGACGCAACCGGCCGTCCGCGACGGAGGCAGCGGGGTCGCGGTTGCTGGCGCAGATGACGCGCACATTGGCGCGCAACACGTCGGTACCGCCCACGCGTTGATACGTGCCGACTTCGAGCACGCGCAGGAAGTGCACCTGCATGTCCGGCGGCATTTCGGTGACTTCGTCCAGAAACAATGTGCCGCCGCTTGCAAACTCGAAATAGCCGGCATTCTGGGACACGGCGCCGGTGAAGCTGCCTTTTTCGTGACCAAAAAGTTCGGCATGCGCCAACGATCCGCTGATCGCGCCGCAGTTGACCGCCACGAACGGCTGGTCGCGGCGATCGCTCGCATCGTGGATGGCGCGCGCTACGATTTCCTTACCAGCCCCACTTTCACCGATAATGAACACGCTTGCATCGGTTGCCGCCGCAAGTGCGATCTGGTTTCCCAGTTTTCGCATCTGCGGCGACATGCCGCTGGTGTCGGCGAATACGGAAGTGGGCGAAGGCGCGGTTGTGCGCGTAGCGGTATTTCGACTAGCCATGCTTGATCCTCAGTCCCGGGATCGGGCCTGCAATGAGTCCATCGTAGGGTGCAGCCTACTCTCTGATTGCGACGAGTTGCAAGCATTGGAAAACGTTAGTCGAATCCGACAAATATTTGCGCTGGCCGACCCCATAGTGACTATTCTGAGGGTTATAGAAGGGATACGGAGAAAGCATGCCTCACTTGCTAATCGTCGATGACGACGATGCGATACGAGAAACACTGGCCGAAATCGGCCGCGATAGCGGGTTTTCGGTGGCCCTGGCGGCCAGCGTCAAGGACGCCCTGATCCAGCTCGAACGGCAAGCGCCCGACCTGGTGCTGACGGACGTCCGGCTGCCGGGCGGCAGCGGCATGGACATTTTCAAGAACGTTAACGCGAGCAGCGCGGAAGTGGTGGTGATGACCGGCCACGGTACTGTCGACAACGCCGTCCAGGCTTTGCGCCTGGGTGCGACCGACTATCTGGTCAAGCCGATCTGCATGGAGCGCCTGGAAGAAATCCTCAAGCGCATCATGGTCAATTCGGGCGGCGAGATGCCCGGCACGCCTTTCGAGGAACCGGGCCGTTTCGGCAAGCTGTACGGCAAGTCCGAACGGATGCAGGCGCTGTACCGTCAGATCGGGCGCGTGGCGCCCACCACCGTTACCACCTTGCTGATCGGCGAAAGCGGCACCGGCAAGGAACTGGCTGCCCATGCCATCCACGAACTCAGCCCGCGTCGGCAGCGGCCGTTCATCGCGGTCAACTGCGGCGCGATTTCGCCCAACCTGATCGAAAGCGAAATGTTCGGCCACGAGCGCGGCAGCTTTACCGGCGCCGACCGCCAGCACAAGGGTTACTTCGAACGCGCGGACGGCGGCACGCTGTTCCTCGATGAAGTCACCGAAATGCCGCTAGACCTGCAGGTCAAGCTGTTGCGCGTGCTGGAGACGGGGCAGTTCATGCGCGTGGGGACCAATCGCGAAATCGCCTGCGACATCCGCGTGGTGGCCGCCACGAATCGCAATCCGGAACAGGCGGTGCAGGAAGGCAAGCTGCGCGAAGACTTGTACTACCGCTTGAGCGTGTTTCCCATCGAACTGCCGGCGCTGCGCGATCGCGGCAGCGACATCCAGTTTCTGGCCCAACGCTTTCTGCAGACGCTCAACGAAGAATCCGGGAAGAACAAGGCATTTTCGCCCGAAGCGGCTGCGGCACTGGAGCAATACGAATGGCCGGGCAACGTGCGCGAACTGAAGAATTTTGTTCGCCGCGCGTTCATCATGGCTGACGGCGACGTGCTGGATCTGGAAATGCTGGTGCCGCAGGTCTCGCCTGCTGGCGAGTCGTCTGGCGGTCAGGTCAGCGTGCCTGTCGGAGAGACACTGGCAGAGGCCGATCGGCGTCTTATCCTGGCGACGCTCGAACGCTGCAACGGCGTGAAAAAGCAAGCCGCTGCCGTGCTCGGCATCAGTCCCAAGACGCTGTACAACCGTCTTGAGGAATACGCGGCAGCGGGCTATCCGCTGCCTGGCGAGAATTCCCGGGCGGGTGGACCGTCCCGGGAATCCGCCTAGACCCGCTTATTTGTTGTAGCGGGTCTTCAGGTCTGCCATGCAGGCGTCCTTGGCATTACCGGACATGGCGTCGCACTTTTCCTTGCCGACTTTATAGTCGGCATCGTTGCGCGTTTTCGCGGCGTCATGCGAGGCTTCGGCCTTTTCCTTGGCGGCCTTGGCGTCTGCCTTGGCCTTGTCGCGCGTGGCTTCGGCCTGTTGCTGGCAGACGTCCTTCTGGTTGCCCTTCATGCCGTCGCATTGTTTTTTGTCCATCTTGTATTGGTTGTCGATCTGATCGTTCGTGCGAACGCCGGCGGCGCCAGTCTGCGCGGAGGCCTGGAACGCGAGGACCGAAAAGCACAGGGCGAAAGCGGGGCAAATCGTTTTGGACAGCTTCATGACTGACTCCTTGGGAAAGTGGTCCGGTAGTTGGCGGACCCAACCAGGGTCAGAGCAAGCGCCGTGCCCAGGTTTTTCAGGCACGGCGCTTGCGCGTTAGGCCGCTGCCTGTCCGCCATCTTCGGACGGGCGCGTTTCAAGGAGAGCATTCATGACGACCCAACACGAACAACAGCCAGGAAAGTCCAAGGCCAACACCCCTAAGGACGAAACGGAAGCGTCGAACCAGAGCGGACAGTTTGGCGCGGACAAGCCGACCGACAAGGAAGAACCCTACAAGCGGGATTCGGACAAGAAGCCGAATCACGGAGGCCCTGAGTTTGAAGAGGGCGGTCAGTACCCCGGCAAGCGGCCCGAAGGGAAGTGACCGTTGTGCTTCGCGCGGTGCGCCGCGCGAAGCACACGCGGGCCTTAGCCGCCATTGCGGACCGGGTCGGGCGCATCGCGCGAGATGCCGGCTTCGTCTGCGTCCGTGACGCGATCGGTGGCGACGTCAGCGCCGTCGTCGTCCACGAAATCCGGTTCGACGCTCTCGCGTTCGCCGGTAGCCTGGGAGTCGCTATCAGTGTGGCGGCGGTCAAGCGGCAGGTCGCTGGCCGAATCGGAGGAGTCGCTGGGGCCCAGGTCGGGCCGGCCGCTGTCGCCAAGGTTCAGGTCGGTGTCGGGAATACGGGGCATGGGAATCTCCAAGTTGAAAAAAAGCGCGATGAGGAAGCAATCGCGAACGTCACCATTCATCTCCGATTGGCAGCAAGCGCCATGCCGCGATTGCCAATCATGGACCGAGTGGCGCCGCGCGGGTATGGAAGTTGCTCCTGCTGGATGAATTTTCTACCGGGAGATTGTCATGTCCTTGATTGTCGCTGCACGGTTCCAGACCTTCGATGAAGCCACGCTGGCCGCCCAGAAGCTGTTTGCCGAGGGCTATACCGAGGACGACATCCACACGTTTTACGTCAGCATCGCGGGCGAGCACGGGCGCTTTCCGTTGGGCGGCGATCGCGTCGCTGATCCGGACGCCAAAGGCGGGCACTTCGGTGCCGTGGCTGGCGCAGCGCTGCTGGGTCTGGTGTTTGCTTTGGTGGCGGGGGTAATTGCCTCGCAACTGGCCGCGTCGATCTTCATCACCATCGCGGCAGCGGGCGTGGGCGCGTATATCGGCGCGCTGGCGGGCGCCATGTGGGTGATCGGCCGCAAGAAACGGGTGCGCACGGCGCCGGGCGAACCGGAGAAGTCCCATCCGCCGGTGCGGCAGGCGGGCGTGATGCTCGCGCTGCATGTGGATATTGGGCGCGAAGAGCAGGCGCGCCAGATCCTGCGCGCGGCAGGCGGCACGGACATCGAGCGCGCGAACGGCCGCTGGCAGGACGGCAAATGGCAGGATTTCGATCCGCTGGACCCGCCGCGCCGCGTCGAAGCGCCGACCACTGCGAACTGAAGGCCGCGTGGCCGCTCACGGAGACAGAACAATGAAGCCATTCACCATCCCCTCGCTGGCGGCTGTGACCGCCGCGGTTGTCCTGGCGGGCGTTGGCCATCTGAGCCACGCCGCCGAGCTGGACGCGTCCGACGCCCGATTTCTGCAGGCGGCGTCGGGCTCGGGCATGTTTGAAGTTCAGGCCGCCGAGCTTGCCGGCAAGCGCGCGCAGGATGCGCAGGTGCGCGCTTTCGCGGCGAAGATGCTCGAACAGCACACCGCAGTGAACAAAGAGTTGAAGGCGCTGGCCGCGTCGAAAAACGTGGCGCTGCCGGATCAGCCGGCCGAGCCTGAGCGCGCGACGCTCCACGAGCTGGGCGGCATGACCGGCGCGTCGTTCGATCAGCTTTACATCCAGAAGGCCGCCGTGGACGCGCACGCCACCGCGAACCGCCTGTTTGAGACGGCTGCGAAAGCGTCAGAAGACGCGCAGGTGCGTGACTTTGCGGTCCGCACCTTGCCGATGCTGAAAGATCACTATGCGATGAGCCGCGCGCTGCAGCGTGAGCCGGCCGTCAATGGCGAGAAGATCCACCCCGCGCCGAAGGGGGAAGCCCCGCCCGTGTCCCCGGCGTCCCGCGCCGCGCCGGCTTCTGTGGTGCCGGAAAAGTGAAGTCGGGGTGACGGCGCGGCAGGGGGCGGGGGAATGGCCGCTACAGGGTACGAGCGGTCAGGGCACGTCCCTCAGTCGCCCGCGCTGCCGGTGATGGGCAGCACGATGCCCGTGATGTAGCTCGAGCATTCAGGCGATGCCAGAAAGACGTAGGCCGGCGAGATTTCCTCGGGCTGAGCGGGGCGTTTCAGGTCCGTTTTTTCGCCGAATGACTTGATCTCTTCGGCGCTTCGATCGGCCGGGTTCAGGGGCGTCCACACAGGGCCCGGCGCCACCGCGTTCACGCGGATGCCTTGCTCGGCCAGATTGGATGCAAGTGACCGGGTAAACGCATGGATCGCGCCCTTGGTCGACGAGTAGTCCAGCAGCTTGCCGCTGCCGTTCAGGCCCGTGACGGATCCTGTGTTGATGATGGCGTCGCCCGTCTTCAGGTGTTCAAGCGCCGCGCGCGCCATGTAGAAATAGCCGGTGATGTTGGTGCGCAGCGTCTTGTCCCATTTCTCGTCGCTAATTTCCGGCAGGGTGTCGGTGTGCAGTTGGAAGGCGGCGTTGTTGACCAGGATGTCGAGCTTGCCGAAATGCTTGACGACCTGCGCCACCGCTTCGTTGCAGAAGGCCGAATCCTGCACGTCGCCGGGGATCAGCAGGCATTGACGCCCCTCAGCCTCGACCGCGCGGCTGGTTTCCTTGGCGTCTTCGTGTTCGTCCAGGTACAGCACCGCGACGTCAGCGCCTTCGCGGGCAAACAGGACCGCCACCGCGCGGCCAATGCCTGAGTCGCCACCGGTAATGATGGCAACCTTGTCCTGCAGCTTGCCGCTGCCTTTGTAGCCGGGCGCCTGGTACTGCGGTTTGAGCACCATGTCGGCTTCGACGCCTGGCTGGTCGTCCAGGTGCTGGCCCGGCATGGGCGGGGTGGGATGCGGGCGGTCGCCGGTCTGGGCGTTCTTGGGTGTGCTCATGTTTTCTCCCATTGGGCGGCGCGGGATGCGCCTTGCGCCCGGGAGTCAAGCAAACGCCATTCCCGGCGACCGTGCCGACTCGCTACTGCCGGCCGACGATGATGCCGAGCAGAAACGCCGCACCCGCCGCCAGCCCGACGGCCTGCCAGGGGCGCGCGTGGATGTATTCCTCGGTGCAATCCAGGGTTTCGCGCATGAGGTCATGCGCGTTGTCGGACGCGTCGCGCAGGCTTTGGCGCGTGGCTTGAAGCTGGTCGCCCAAGCGCGCCTTCAAGGCCTCCAGGTCGGTTGCCGAGCTGTCGCTGAGCGTGGCTTCCAACTCGTCGATCCAGCTTTCCGGATGCCGCGAGCGCCTGAAGGCGCCACGATTGTCGGGGCCGTTCTCGGGGAAGTCGGAAGGCATAGGGGTATTCGTCGTGGCCATCGAAAGCTCCTTGACTGTCGGGCGGAAAATGCGCCGTCGCGGCCGGCCCGGACGGCCGCGTGGCGGGGCGAGGCTTACGCCTCGACCATGTCTCGGCATGCCAGCGTGCAGGCGATGCAGGCGCCCGCGCAGATCTGGCATTTTTCGGATTCGTGCGTGGAGCACTCGCGCGCGCAGGCGTCGCAGACCAGCGCGCACAATGTGCACAGCGCTTGCGCGAATTCGCCTTCGCGCGCCAGCATGGCGGCGCATAGCCGGCAGACTGCCGCGCAGTCGACGCACAAGGCGATGCAGGCCCTGAGCTGCGCCGGATTCTGCCGCAGGCAGCTGGCGGCGCACTGGTCGCACGCCACCGCACATTCATAGCAGGCTTGCACACATTGCTCGAAGTTTGGGTCTCGCATTGCATCTCCTTGTGAACGGCCGACGCCGCGCAGCCACACAAGGGCACGGCGCCGGGCGGCACATCCGCTTGCAATTTGAAGGTCTTGACAGTTTGTCCAGCGGGCGAGGGGCCGTAGGATGAGGGTTCGCACTGGCTGGAGACCACCATGAAACCCTCGTCCGCACCCAAATCCACCCCGTCGGCGCGCGCCGACAAATCCGCGCAGGACAACGCTAAGATACTGCCGCCGAGCGGTCCCGTCGACGTGCCGAATCTACCGGACAAACCCGATGCCGATACGCCCGACGAGGCCGCACGCGACAAGCGCGAAGTGGTGGACAACAAGACCGAGTCCAACTGGGCCGACGGTTCCGCGCCGCAGCCCCGCGCCAAGAACGCGCGCTCGTCGATCTTCTGATTACGCATCGGCCGCCTGCTGTTCATGAAGGAAGGCAAGCAGGCGCCGCTCGTCGGCGCTGAGTCCGCGAGGACCCGCCGGCGCGGCCTTGCGGGCCGGCAACGTGCCGGTCAGGTAGGCTTCCATGATCGCCGGATGCACATAACACGCGCGGCAGACGGCCGGCGTATTGGCTAGACGTTTGGAGACCTGTTTGATGACGTCCACGGCCTCCTGTTTGGCTTGGCGCTCGTCCTCGAACGGACGCGCCTGCAGCGCGGCATAGGCCATGACCGACCCCGCCCACGTGCGATAGTGTTTCGCCGTGTATTCCCCGCCACCCGCGTGCCGCAGGTAGGTGTTGACCGCGCCCGAATCCACCGGACGCTTGTCGCCGTCCGCATCCAGATACTGAAATAGCTGCTGGCCGGGGATGTCGAGGCATTGCTTGATGATGCGGGCGACCCGCCGGTCCGTGACCGTGACGTCGTGCGCCACGCCGCTCTTGCCCTGAAACCGGAACCGGAAGCGGCTGCCGGCCACGGTGGTGTGGCGGCGTGTCAGCGTCGTCAGGCCATACGATTTGTTTGCCCGCGCGTATTCGCGTCCGCCGATGCGGATCAGGGTGATCTCCAGCAGGCGCACCAGTACGGCAATCACCTTGTCCTGCGTCAGGCCCGATATCTTCATGTCGCGCTCGACCTGGCGTCGGATGCGGGGCAGGGCATGGCCGAAGGACAGGAGATTTTTGTACTTGGTGGCGTCGCGCACCGCGGTCCAGTCCGGGTGGTAGCGGTACTGCTTGCGGCCACGCGCATCGCGCGCCGTGGCCTGCAGGTGCCCATCTTTCAAGGGGCAGATCCACACGTTCTCGTAGGCCGGCGGAATCGCCAGCGCGTTGATGCGCTGGATTTCCGATTCGTCGGTGACACGGGCGCCTTTCTCGTCCAGGTAGTGGAATGTATGGCCATTCACCCGCACGCGGGTGTAGCCAGGTTCCGTGTCGTCCACATAGGTCAGGGCCGCCTCTTCGACGGGCAGGGGATCCGGGTCCTGTTGCGTGCGGGTGCTCATTCAATCTCCGGTGCGCGCGGTAGCGCACGGACCCAGCATGCCGCGTTCCCGGACCGGGCCCGCCGGGCGAGGCGCGGTGCTGGGCACGGCGCTTGCTGAAGGCGTAGTCGGCAATCGTGCTGCCGGAACCGCCCGCCGGGCCGGCAGCGCCGCCCGCGAGAGAATCTTCAGAGGAGAGTGCAATGCAAACCGTCCTGCAACTACATGTGCCGCCGAAGCCGGACCCGATTCCGCCCGGCTCGCCGCCGGGCGACCTGCCCGTGGACCCGGATACCGATGAGCCGGACGTGGATCTGCCGCCGCTGTCCCCGCCGGTCAAGGAAATCGTGCCGCCGAAAGACGCCTGAGGCGTCGCCCTTACACAACTCGAATCAATAAGACCAAGGAGTCATTATGTCGACCATCCTGCTGATCATCCTGATCCTGCTGCTTATCGGCGCCGTGCCTGCGTGGCCCCATAGCCGTAGCTGGGGCTACTATCCCAGCGGCCTGCTTGGCATCGTCGTGATCGTGCTCATTGTGCTGCTGCTGATGGGACGCATATAGCGCCTTGACGCGCTGACGGCCGCCGGGCGCGCGTGCGCGTCCGGCTGGCCCCATCAGGATGGGCTGCGGCGGCACAAGCCGCATCAGAAGGCGCCGTACCGGCATCCGTCCTGGCGCGCTCGCCGCGTCGGGCGTAAGATCTGCGGGTTTCAGCAGCAACCCACATAGACCCGCAGCCCGACATGAGCATCCCCTTATTGATCCTGATCGACAGCGTTCAGGACTATCTTCCCGTCATCGAATCCCAGGGCTTTCGCCCGATCCTCGCCACCACCGACCAGACCCGCGCCCAGGCCATCCAGGACCACGGCGTCGCGATTCGTGCCGTCTTGACGCGCGGCGCCACCGGACTGCGCGCCGATGAAATGGCGGCGATGCCGCAATTGAGCATCGTGTGCTCGCTGGGCGTCGGCTATGAAAATATCGACCTTGCTGCGGCGCACGCGCGCGGAATCGAGGTCACGAATGGCCCCGGCGCCAACGCCGTGTCCGTTGCCGACCACGCAATGGCGTTGCTGCTGGGCGCCGCGCGCCGGCTGCCGCAGGCTGACGCCTGGGTCCGGCAAGGGCACTGGAGCGGGTTCATGGGCCCGCAGGTCAGCGGCAAGCGGCTGGGCATTCTGGGCCTGGGCACGATCGGTTTGGAAATCGCCCGGCGTGGCGCGAACGGCTTTGGCATGAGCGTGGGGTATTACAACCGACGCGCCCGTCCCGAATCCGGCTACACGTATTTCGACAATCCGCGCGCGCTGGCGGCTGAGTCCGATTTTCTGGTGGTGGCCACGCCCGGCGGCGCCGGCACGCATCATCTGGTGGACGCCGGCGTGCTGGAGGCGCTGGGGCCGGACGGCTATCTGATCAACATCGCGCGCGGCAGCGTGGTCGACACCGACGCGTTGATTGCCGCGCTGGCCGAAAAGCGCATCGCCGGCGCCGGACTGGATGTGGTGGACGGCGAGCCGAACATCCCCGATGCGCTCAAGCAACGGGACAACGTGGTGTTGACGCCGCACAGCGCAGGGCGTTCGCCGGAAGCGGTGGCGGCGACCGTGGCGCTGTTCCTGGAAAACGCCACGGCGCATTTTGCCGGCAAGCCCGTGCTGACGCCGGTTCGGGACGCGAATCTCGTGGCTGCGTGAAGCCGGGCGGCCGTTTGCTGACGCGATCGTGGCGTTGGCGGACGCGCCGATGTTGAATGCGCCGACGCCGCGTCCTTGGCGGACGCGGCGTCGGCGTTTGTGCAGCTACGGGGTGCAGCTACGGGGTGCAGCTACCGCGCGGCTGCGCCATCAGTGCGAGAACATGATCGGCACCGTCATGCTCTTCAAGATGGAGGCGGTGGCGCCGCCCATCGCCCATTCCCGGAATTTGCTGTGGCCGTACGCGCCCATGACAATCAGGTCGGCGCTGTAATCGGCGGCGGCGTTCAGGATGGTGCTGCCGACGCCAACGCCCTTGATGTCGCGGCGCACGTGGTCTGGCGCGGAAATGCCGTGCGCCACGAAGTAGGTGACCAGATCTTCGAAGGGGATGGATTCGACGTTGCGGGTGGCCGCGCCTTCGTCCATGGTCAGCATGACGACATGCGAGGCGCCTTGCAGCAGCGGGGTGGCATCGGCCAGTGCGCGGGCGGCTTCGCGGCTGCCGTCCCAGCAGAGCAGGACGCGGTCGCCGACGACCGGGAATTCACCGCTGGACGGCACCACCAGGACGGGGCGCCCGGCGGTCAGCAGCGTTTGTTCGACGAATTCGTTTTCGTGGGCGGCCTCGACATCGTCGCGGTTTTGCTGGCTGACGATGATAAGGTCGCTGGCGCGGCCGTGCAGGGCGACGGTGGCGCTGGGCGAGGACTCACCGGCGCGGACGACGGCAGGTACGTCTGCGATGGCGGCGGATTCCAGAAAGGCGTTCTGCACCTCGCCCCGGTTCTGGGCCTGCAGGTTCTTCATGATGTTGAGCGTGCGCGACATCATGACGGATTCGCCGTAGTAGTACTGCGGCGGTGCGGAGCTGGCATAGACCCCCACCAGTTCGGCCTTGTGGCGTTTGGCCAGTTCCAGCGCCAGCGCGGTGCGGCGCTTGCAGTCAAACCCGTGGTCCAGGTGGACGGAAATGCGGCGGTACATGGTGGGCCTCCTTGGTTGAACGAGCCATGTCCGTATGGTTGCCGTTTAACCAGGGCACTCCATTGATGCGCATCAAGCCGGCTGGAGTTTCGCCCCGCCGGCTCAATGCAAGCCGCTATTGCCAGCGGCTATTGCGGCGCCGGATCGCGCTGCACGCGGTCGCGCAGTTGGCGGATCTGACGCGCTTGCTGTGCGATGCGGTCGAGCGGCGCGGCGAGCGCCGGTTCGGCGTCGGCGATGACCGCGGGCACCGCCATGCCGCGGGCCTCGGGGACGGGGTCGGGACCCTCCGGATGCAGCACGTGCGCCAGCACCGCGCCATAGTGCCGCAGTGCGGCCGCCGCCGGGGATTCAGGCGACAGCGCCGGCTGGATTTCCAGCACGGTGCCCGCCGCCGTGATGCGGCGCATCGCGTTGAGCAGGTTCACGGCGGTGTCCACGTTACGGTCGCGATGCACCGGATTCTGCTGCAGCCGCTGGAGCGACGCCTCGGCGTTGTCGGCCGACAGGCACGCAAGCCGACGCAGGCCGACGATGTCGCGGGAAGTGGCGTCGCCGCTTTTTTCCTGGGCCAGCGCCAGCGCGTAATCGGCATGCCGCTGCAACGCGCGCGCCAGGGCGCCGGCGAGCTGCCGCGGCTCTTTCTCGGGCCAGACCAGAAAGCCGACCAACAGCGCCAGGATGCCGCCCAGCACGCTATTGAACGCGCGCAGCGCGGCCAGTGTCGGCTCGTAGATCTCGGGCTGCTGGATGTGGCTGACCAGCACGAACTGCGACGTCAGGAAGAAGGTGTACAGCGCGTAGTGGACGGTGCGCGCGGCAAACGTGCCCAGCGCGATAGGCAGGACCGCCAGCGCCACGGACAGTGGCGTAGTGAGCAACAACCCCAGCAATGAGGCGCTGATGGCGCCGGCCACGCTGCCAATCACCCGCTCGACGGTGCGCTGCCAGGTCGTCGCAAAGTAGGGCTGCAGGATGAAGATGAGCGTCAGCGACATCCAATAGCCGTGATTGACGGCAAAGGTCTTGGACAGCGCCACGGCAATGGTGGCGCCCACGCCGACCCGCAGCGCATGGCGGAAGGCATCGGATTCAAACCGCAGGTTCTGACGCAGCGTGCGCCAGGCCTGCCGGGCGCCAGTGCCATCGCTGGCGCGGTGCGCGGGCGCGGCGGGGGTCGCGCCCTGGTCGAAGAGCGACTGCGTGACCGCCTGGGCGTTGTGCAGCAGGCGGTCCAGCACCGGCACCACGGAGGCCAGGTCGGGCGCATAAGCCAT
>NZ_DIEJ01000254.1:0-19627 GCF_002418565.1 Achromobacter sp. UBA5777
GGCATGGCGCCCGCCCCAGGCATGGCGCCCGCTCCCGGCACGGGAACGATGACCGCGCCGATCCGCCAGTAAGGCATCGCGCGAAGCAGGGCGCATGATTCAAAGCGCATGAAGCGAATCTGAAGCAGGGCGCTGTGTGATGCAGCGCGCTGCTTCCAGGGCGCAGCCGCTGCCGCATTCAGGCAAAATGGCGGCTGTCGCCCTTTTTCACGCATATTCATGTCCGACGTCATCGCCCTGATTTTCGATTTCGACGACACGCTGGCCTCGGACAGCACGTCCGGGTTTCTGGACAGCATCGGCGTGGACACGGCCTCCTTCTGGAAGGAAGAGGTCGATCCCCTGCTGTTTCAGCAGGACTGGGATCCCGTGCCGGCCTATCTCTACAAGATGATCGAACTGTCCCGGCAGGGACGGCATGGCCTCATCACGCAGCAGCGCCTGAAAGACTGGGGCGCTCGCCTTGATCTGCACGATGGCGTGGCCACGCTGTTCCAGCGTCTGCGCGCCGCGGTCCGTGCCGAGCATCCGCAGGTGCAGCTCGAGTTCTATCTCATCTCCAGCGGCATCGGCGACGTGGTGCGCTCGACGCCCATCGCGCATGAGTTCACCGAGATCTGGGCATCTGAATTCGTCTATGGCGAGGACGGCGGCATCGCGTTCCCGCGGCGCGTCGTCAGCTTCACGGACAAGACCCGCTACCTGTTCCACATCCAGAAGGGCATCATCGGCCGCGAATTCCGCAACAAGCCGTTCGAAGTGAACCGCAAGATTCCCGAGGACCGGCTGCGCATCCCGTTCGACCAGATGGTCTTCGTGGGCGACGGCTATACCGACATTCCGTGCTTTTCGCTGATCCGCCGCGCCGGCGGCTTTGCCTTTGGGGTCTGGGATCCCAAGCACCGCGACAAGCGCAGCCGCGCCTGGGGCTTCATCGAAGAAGGGCGCGTGTCCAACCTCAACCAGGCCCGCTACGACGAAGAGGCCGAGTTGTATCAATGGCTCGAAGAAGCGGTCACCAGCCTGGCGGGCCGCATCGCGCTGAAATCGCGGGTGTACCGTGGCTGAGTTGGCCCCGATGGACACGGTGCCGCGCTGGACCGAGCAGGACGCGCGTTTCATGACCCTGGCCCTGGAACAGGCCCAGGCCGCCTACGACATCGGCGAGGTGCCGGTGGGCGCGCTGGTCGTGTCCGCCCAGGGCGACATCCTGGGGCGGGGCTATAACCGCACCATCATCGACCACGATCCCACCGCGCACGCCGAGATCGTCGCGCTGCGCGGCGCCGCGCGCCAGCTTGAAAACTACCGGCTGCCCGGCATCACCGTCTACGTCACGCTGGAACCCTGCGTGATGTGCATTGGCGCCATGCTGCATGCGCGCCTTGCGCGCGTGGTGTTCGGCGCCTACGACCCCAAGACAGGGGCCTGCGGCAGCGTGCTGGACGTCGGGTCCGTGCCCAAGCTCAATCATCACACTTCAGTCACCGGCGGCGTGCTGGCCGAACCCTGCGGCGATCTGCTGCGCCGGTTCTTCCGCGAACGCCGCGCCAAGGAATCCATCGCATGAGTACCCCCAAAGCCGCCAAGTCCGCTGCCAAGCCCGCCGCCAAGGCGAGCCGCGCCAAGGCCGCTGCCACCCCGGCGCACGTTCACGCGCACGATCACGGTCCGGACTGCGGCGACGCATGCGGTCACGACCATGACCATGACCACGATCACACGCACCATCACGGTCCCCAGCCGGACGCCCGCGGCATCTACCTGATTTCCCCCTCGTCCGCCGTGCGCGACCCCGCCACCGTGACGTTGGCGCTTGAACGGCTGGCGCAACAGGGCTTCAAGACCGCGCTGGACCGCACGGCGCTGGCCGAGCATCAACGGTTCGCCGGCACGGACGCCCAGCGCCTGGCCAGCCTGACGCGCGCCACGAAACAGAAGCTGCCGATCGTCATGGTGACGCGCGGCGGCTACGGGCTGGGCCGGTTGCTGCACGCCATCGACTGGAAGGCCATGGCCGACAGCGGCAAGCGCTTTGTCGGCATGAGCGATTTCACGGCGTTCAACCTGGCGCTGCTGGCGCAGACCGGCGCGGTCAGCTACACGGGCGCCACCGCGGTCCAGGATTTCGGCGGCAAAAAGGTCGATGACCTGACCGAAGCGCTGTTCGGCGAAGTGATGCGCGGCGAGCTGGAGATCCTCAGCTTCGAAACGCAGGACGCCGACCCGGTCGACGCGCGCGGCATCCTGTGGGGCGGCAACCTGGCGATGCTGACCTCGCTGCTGGGCACGCCCTACATGCCGAAGATCCGTGGCGGCATCCTGTTCCTGGAAGACGTGGCCGAGCATCCGTACCGCGTCGAGCGCATGCTGATCCAGCTCTGGCAGGCCGGCATCCTGGCGCGCCAGAAGGCCATCGTCCTGGGCCGTTTCACCGAATACAAGCTGGCGCCGCACGACAAGGGGTACGATCTGCACGAGGTCGTGGCCTGGCTGCGCAAGACGGTCAAGGTGCCGGTCATTACCGGTCTGCCGTACGGCCATGTCGCCACCAAAGCCACCTTGCCCATCGGCCAGAAGGTCGGCATCGCCACCGAAACGGGCCTCGCGCATCTGGTGCTGGACGAGCATCACCACTGATTCCCGGTCTTGGGGTGGGGCGGCGCGGCGGTCCGGCGGTCCGGTGCTTCGGCGGTGCAGCGGTCCGGCGGTCCGGCGCTTCGGCGCTCCAGCAGCGCCGCTGTCGCCAATATAAATAAGGGCCGCAGCCCGTTTGCTACACTAGCAGGTTTTCCCGCATGCGCTTTCGGGCGCCTTCAAACGTACATACACCGTGATATCCACCGCCAATCTCACCATCCAGTTCGGTCCCAAGCCCCTTTTCGAGAACGTCAGCGTCAAGTTCGGGGAAGGCAACCGGTACGGGCTGATCGGGGCCAATGGGTCCGGCAAGTCTACGTTCATGAAGATCATCGGCGGCGACCTGGAACCCTCCGGCGGCAATGTCGCGCTTGAACCCGGCGTGCGCCTGGGCAAGCTGCGCCAGGACCAGTTCGCGTTCGAAGACGTGCGCGTGCTGGACGTCGTGATGATGGGCCACACCGAAATGTGGGACGCCATGTCCGAACGCGACGCGATCTACGCGAACCCGGAGGCGACCGAAGACGATTACATGCGCGCGGCCGATCTGGAAGCCAAGTTCGCCGAATACGACGGCTACACCGCCGAAGCCCGCGCGGGCGAACTGCTGCTGGGCCTGGAAATCGCGGTCGACCAGCACAACCTGCCGATGCGCGAAGTCGCACCGGGCTGGAAGCTGCGCGTGCTGCTGGCGCAGGCGCTGTTCTCGAACCCCGACGTGCTGCTGCTGGACGAGCCCACCAACAACCTGGACATCAACACGATCCGCTGGCTGGAAAACGTGCTCAACGGCTATCAGAGCACGATGATCATCATCAGCCACGATCGTCACTTCCTGAACCAGGTGTGCACGCACATGGCTGACGTGGATTACGGTGAAATCCGCATCTACGCCGGCAACTACGACGACTACATGCTGGCCTCCACCCAGGCCCGCGAGCGCCTGGTGGCCAACAACGCCAAGGCCAAGGAACGCGTCGCCGAACTGCAGGACTTCGTGCGCCGTTTCGCGGCCAACAAATCCAAGTCGCGTCAGGCCACCTCGCGTCTGAAGCAGATCGACCGCATCAAGGCCGACCAGGTCGTGGTCAAACCCTCGTCGCGCCAGAACCCGTACATCCGGTTCGAGCAAAGCAAGGTCATGCACCGCCTGGCCGTCACTGTCGAAAACCTCACCAAGGCCTACGACGCGCCCGTCATCACCAAGTTCTCGGCCATGGTCGACGCCGGCGAAAAGATCGCCATCATCGGCGCCAACGGCGTCGGCAAGACCACGCTGCTGCGCCTCTTGGCGCAGGACCTGCAACCCGATTCGGGCACGGTGAAGTGGTCGGACAATGCCGACCTGGGCTACATGGCGCAGGACGTGTCCGACCAGTTCCAGCAAACCGACATCAACCTGCTGGACTGGATGGGCGACCACCGCCAGCCGGGCGACGACGACCAGTCGATCCGTTCGGTGCTGGGCCGCCTGCTGTTTTCGGCTGACGACCTGCCCAAGGCCCCCAAGGTGCTGTCCGGCGGCGAAAAGAACCGCATGACCTTCGGCCGCCTGATGCTGGGCCGGCACAACGTCATGCTGCTCGACGAGCCGACCAACCACCTGGACATGGAGTCGATCGAGTCGCTGCAGTTCGCGCTGGAAAAGTACGAAGGCACGCTGGTCTTCGTGTCGCATGACCGCGAATTCGTGTCCGGCCTGGCTACGCGCGTGATCGAAATCCTGCCCTCCGGCGAGATCGTCGACTACCGCGGCGGGTACGAAGACTACCTGTCCTCGCGCGGCATCGAGGCCTGATTCCGCACGGCGGGTCATGAAGCGGCGCACGGGGTCGTGCGCCGCTTCTTCATTTGGGCCGCTGCGCCCGTAGTCCATTCCGGCCGCCGCTCCGCAATGGACACACTTATTCAGCCGGACGCAATCTGCGCTGCGCTATCATCGGGCCCGACCCTGGCGGCTGTCCGGCCGGGCTTCTTTTTGTCCCCACATGTCTCCCTCTTTGCACGACGCGCCTGATGGCGCGCAGATCGGCACGTTCACCCTGACGGCCCGCATCGTTGCCATCGCCTTCTTTACCTTCATCTGCTACCTGGCCATCGGCCTGCCGCTTGCCGTGCTGCCGGGTTACGTGCACGGCAACCTGGGTTACGGATCCGTGCTGGCGGGCCTGGCGATCAGCGTGCAGTACGTGGCGACCTTGCTCAGCCGCTCGCACGCCGGCCGCATGGCCGATACGGTCGGCCCGAAGCAGACCGTCGTCATCGGCATGGCGGCCTGCGCGATCAGCGGCATCTTTCTGCTGCTCGCCTACGCCTTCGAACGCACCGCGTGGCTCAGCCTCGCGGCAATCATCCTCAGTCGCCTGGCGTTGGGATTCGGCGAAAGCTGGGTCGGCACCGGCTCGGCCACCTGGGCCATCGCGCGGGTAGGGCCGCTGCACACCGCCCGCGTCATTTCGTGGAACGGCATCGCCACCTATGGCGCGCTGGCGCTGGGCGCGCCGCTGGGCGTGCAGCTTGAAAAGCACTGGAGCATGGGCGCACTGGGCGGCGCGGTGCTGCTGCTGGGATTGGCCGGACTGGGTCTTGCCATGATCCGGCCGGCCGTCGCCATCGTCGGCGGGCACCGCATGGCCTTCAAGAGCGTGGTGCTGCGCGTGTTCCCGCACGGCGTGGCGCTCGGCCTGGGGTCGGTCGGCTTCGGCACGCTGGCCGCCTTCGTCGCGCTGTATTACGCCAGCGTCTCGTGGGATGGCGCCGCGAGCGCGCTCAGTGCGTTCGGCGGCGCCTTCATCGGCGTGCGTCTGCTGTTCGCCGGCACCATCACCCGCTTTGGCGGATTCCGGGTGGCGCAGGTGTCGTTTCTGGTCGAAGCGGCCGGTCTGTTGCTGTTGTGGCTGGCGCCCAACCCGGGCATGGCGCTGCTGGGCGCCGCACTGACCGGCTGCGGCTTCGCGCTGGTGTTCCCGGCCATCGGCGTCGAGGCCGTGGCGCGCGTGCCGGCCGGCAGCCGCGGCGCGGCGCTGGGCGCCTATTCGGCTTTCCTGGACCTGGCGCTGGGCGTGACCGGCCCGATTGCGGGCTACATCTCCAGCGGCTTCGGCTACCCCGCGATCTTCCTGGCCGCGTCCCTGTGCGTCACGCTGGGCTTCGTCATTGCGTTTGGATTGCAGCGGGCGGCCAGCCGGCAGCCGGCGCCAGTCTGATCGTTATTACGAAAAGAAGTAAAGACATTCGATATTGATTGTTTGGATTCATATAACGAATTGTTAGATTTGAGGCTCGTTTTCACGCGCGCTGACGATTCGTTCCATGAACCTGATTTTCGACCACGTCCACAAGCACTTCGGCGACCTGCCCGTCGTCGATGGCTTCACCAGTGAATTCAAGACCGGCGAGCTGGTCGCGCTGGTCGGTCCGTCCGGCTGCGGCAAGTCCACCTTGCTGCATCTGGCCGCCGGGCTCGAAATGCCCACGCAGGGCAGCGTGCTGGCCGACGGCGACAAGGTCACGGGACCGCATCCCAGCCGCACGCTGGTGTTCCAGGAACACGCCCTGTATCCCTGGCTGACGCTGGAAGACAACGTGGCGCTGGCGCTGGAATTCCAGAACACGCCCAAGAAGCGCGCCCGCGAAGCCGCACGCGAATGGCTGGCGCGCGTCAGCCTGGAAGGCTTCGAACACTACTATCCCCATCAGGTCTCCGGCGGCATGCGCCAGCGCGCTGCGCTGGCCCGCGCGTTCATCGCGCAGCCCCAGACCATGCTGATGGACGAACCCTTCGGCGCGCTCGACGCGCTGACCCGCCTGAGCCTGCAGGACGTGCTGCGCCAGCTCATCGCGCAGGAAAAGCCGACGGTGCTGCTGGTGACCCACGACGTCGACGAGGCCCTGTTCCTGGCCGATCGCATCGTTGTCTTCAGCCCGCGTCCGGCGCGGGTGCTGCGCGAATTCAACCTGGCCCACCGCGTCAAGACGCACGACCTGTCCGATCTTGCCGCTGAGAAGCGCGAAATCCTGCGCCTGTTGGGCATCGGCGTCGGCGGCTCGGACGCGCACGCCGACATCGCGCTGGCCGCCTGACCTTCTCCCCAAATATCCACGGCCGCCCAGGCGCGGCCGCTTATCGAATTACCTGGAGTTCCTCTGATGAAACTGAAGCAATGGTTGTCCCTGCCGCTGGCTGCGGCGCTGCTGGCGGCTGCCCCCGCGATGGCTGCCGAGAAGTTCCGCGTAGGCTACCTGCGCGTGATGGACGACGCGCAGGCGATCGTCGCGCAAGAGGGCGGCTACTACAAGACGGCCGGCCTGGATTCCGAACTGATCGAATTCAAGTCGGGCACCGACCTCATCAAGGCAATCGTCGGCGGCCAGCTCGACATCGGCGTGCTCGGCTTCACCAACGCGGTCGCCTGGGCCTCCAAGGGCGCTGACCTGAAGGTGGTGGGCGGCGCGCAGCAGGGCTATCACTCGCTGATCGTGCGTGACGATTCCGGCATCAAGGACATCGCCGGCCTGAAGGGCAAGACGCTGGCCTCGCAGGCTGAAGGCAGCACCGCCGACGTGGTCCTGAAGGGCGTCGTGCTCAAGCAGGGCAATCTGACAGCCGACGACGTCAACGTCATGGGCGTGAGCCCGGCCGTGGCCGTGCAGTCGCTGGTGGGCAAGCGTGTTGACGCGGCCTTCCTGTTCGAACCCTACGACCGCATCGCGCAACTGGTCGCGCCGGTCAAGCAGATCTACGAAGTGGGCCAGGCCTGGCCGTTCCCGTGCATGGTCGTCATCACCTCGGGCGAAACGCTGGCTAAGCGCAAGGACGATGTCTGGAAGGCGCTGGACGCCCAGAACCAGGCCATCACGCTGCTGCAGAAGGAACCGGCGCAGGCTTCCAAGCTGATCGCGTCGTACTTCATCGCCGAGCCCACGCTCAAGACGCTGACCCGCGGCGAGCTGCCGCGTGAAACCGTCATTTCCGAAGCTATCAGCACGCAGGTGTTCACGCCCAAGCTGACGGAAAAGGACACGGCGCGCATGCAGGAAATCGCTGACATCCTGCAGGCCCAGGGTTCGCTCAAGACGCGCGACGGCAAGCCGTACGACGTCTCCAGCATCGTCGACCTGTCCTGGCAAGAGGCTCGCAAGCTTTGAGCGCATCTACCCGTGTGACCGGCGCCCGTAAGCATCTTGCGGGCGTTTTGGGCGTCCTGTTCATCCTGGCGCTGTGGCAACTGGCCGCGTTCGCGCTACCCGACTTCCTGATGCCCGGCGTGCCGGCCGTCGTCGAGCGGCTGTTCGAAGACCTGGGCAAGCAGTCGTTCCACCAGAGCCTCATGGGCACGCTGGGACGGTTGGGTGCGGGTTACGGACTGGCGCTTGCCGCCGGCGTGGGCTTCGGCCTCGTGGCGGCCGTGCTGTTCTTCTTCCGCGAAGTCCTGCGCAGCGCCATCGTCATCCTGCAGTCGATCCCGTCCATCGCGTGGGTGCCGCTGTTTCTCATCGTGATGGGCTTTGGCAATACGCCCATCATCGTGGTCGTGGCGCTGTCGGCGTTCTTTCCGGCCGCGCTCAGCGTGATGAACGCCACCGAATCCGTGCAGCGTGTGCACGTGTCGGCGGCGCGCGTCATGGGCGCGACGCGCTGGGGGCTGATCAAGCGGGTGTACCTGCCGGCGGTCATGCCCGAACTCATCACCGGCGCGCAGTTGGCGTTCGGCAACGCCTGGCGGGCGCTGATTTCGGCCGAAATGCTGATCGGCTTCGGCAAGGGGCTGGGCCGGTCGCTGGCGTACTCGGGCGAAATCGCGGACATGACCGGCGTCATGACCAACATCCTCGTGATCGCCGTGCTGGCTGCGTTGATCGACCAGTTCGTGCTTGAAAACCTCAAGCATCGTTTGCTGCGTTACCAATACGTCTGACGTTGTCATCATGATGTCCCGCATGCGTCCATTCGTCCTTGCCGCGGGCCTGCTGCTCGCGGGCTTCGCGCAGGCGCAACCGGAGACCTTTCCCGCGGCGAGGGCGCGCGGTGAGCTGGTCGTGGGGGTGCCGTATCTGGCGCCGCCGCCGGTCGCGGGCGCGAAGATCCGCACGCCCGAAGGCCTGGACGCCGCCATCACGGACAAGCTGGGCGCCAGCCTGAAGCTGCCCGTGCGGCTGGTCCAGTTGCCGGCCGCTGACGCCGATCGAGCGTTGAAGGCAGGCGAGGTGGATCTGGTGCTTGCAGACCGCCCCGACGGACAGCCGCAGACCGTCGCGGTGCAAGCCACCGGCTATGCGGCACGGCCCAAGGCCGTGATCCGCACCGACACGCCGATGCGCAAACCCGCCGACGTGCAGGGCCGCAGCGTGTGCATGGCCGAAGCCGCCACGCAGGCGCAAGCCCTGGCGCAAAGCTGGGGCGCAACCGTCAAGACGTATCGCGTGCCGTCGGACGCGCTCGTCGCCGTGCGCGAAGGAGCGTGCGACATCGGTCTGGTCGACGATGCTGTCTGGGAGCCGCTGATGCGCTTTCCGGAATGGAAAAAGTTCTCCTCGACGCTGACACCGGATGGTGCACGCCAGGAGCGCGTGTGGCTGCTGCCCGCGCAGGACGAGGCCTCGCGCGCGTGGCTCGGGCAAGAGATGCGGGCTTGGGACCGCGCCGGCGCCTGGAAGGCCATGACCACGAAATGGGCGCGCGACGTCGCCTTCGACGTCTATCTGGATCAGGAAGTCCCGGACTGCCACGGCTGATGCGCGGCCGGTCGGCGCCGCGCAGGCCGGGCCGCGCAGGACGCATCCGAGCAGGCCGCATCGCCCGCCGATCCGCGCACTTACAATGCCGGGCATGACGCACACGCTGACCGCTCCCTGCACCTACCAGGAAGACATCAAGAAAAGCCGCTTTGCCGCGTATGCCGCGCCGGTCGCCACGGTCGACGACGCCATGCGCTTCTTTGCCGAGCACAGCGACCCCGAGGCCACGCACAACTGCTGGGCTTACCGCATCGGACAGGAATACCGCTTCAATGACGATGGCGAGCCCGGCGGCACCGCGGGCAGGCCGATCCTGCAAGCCATCGAAGGCCAGGACATGGACCGCGTGGCGGTATTGGTCGTGCGCTGGTATGGGGGAATCAAGCTGGGCGCGGGCGGACTGGTGCGCGCTTACGGCGGATGCGCGGCCAATTGTCTACGGTTGGGCGAGCGCACGGAAATCGTCGACTTGGCGACGGTGCGCTGCGCCAGCGGCTTCGGCGAGATGGCGCTGCTGAAATCACGGTTGGCGCAGGCAGGCGCCGCCATTCAGCAGGAAGACTACAACGCGGACGGCGTCACGCTCACGTTCACGGTGCCGCGTGTGGTGCTGACTGAATTGGAAGTCACTGCGGCGAACATCACGCGCGGCCGGTCCGCGTGGGAAGTCGTCTCGTAGCCAGCCAGCGCCCGCACCGGCCTGCCGCGCCGCGGCGTCCGGGAAGCAAATGTCCCGGTGCAAAAGGAAGGGGCCCGGTCCGGGCCCCTTGCGGTTTTACGCGTCCTGGCTATCTTGCGCCGCGGCGATTTCCTGGTGGACCTTTTCCATGTCCACTTCCTTGATCTTGGCGAGCAGTTCGTTCAACTGACCGCCGGACAAGGCGCCGGGTTGCGAGAACAGCAGGACCTTTTCGCGGAAGACCATCAGCGTCGGAATCGAGCGGATGCCCAGCGCGCCGGCCAGTTCCTGCTCGACGTCGGTATTCACCTTGGCGAACGTGACGTCCGGATGCTCGGTGGCGGCCTGTTCAAATACCGGCGCGAAACCACGGCACGGGCCGCACCAGGGCGCCCAGAAGTCGACGATGAGGGTCCCGTCGGGCGTGATGGCTTCCTGGAAGCTGTCTTTGGTGAGTTCAACAATACTCATGAGAAATCCTTGCCGCGTGGGCGGCGAAAAGCGGTGGCGGAGACACCGGGGGCCTGCCCCGGCGCTGATGCGGCGACGCGTATTGCCAGGCCTTGAAAGCCCATAGTAGAGCCGGTCCAGGCCGCGTCGCAATGGTTGGCGCCGTCATTGGCGCAGAATACGGCTCTCAGGCCGCTGATTTCGTGGAGACGCCTGCGCCGTTTTTCAGTGAGGCGACGATCTCGAAAGAACGCAGGCGGTCGGCGATGTCGTAGAAGTCGGACACGATCATGACCTCGTCGGCCTGCGTTTCCGCGACCAGGGCTTCGAGTTCCCGCTTGACGGTGTCCGGGCCGCCCACGATCGAAGCGCCCAATCTCTGATTGACCGCCTCACGCTCCCATTCGTTCCATACGCCGTCCATGCTTTCGACCGGCGGCTGCAATTGCAGGCGATGGCCGCGCACGAGCGACAGGAACTTCAATTGCTGCGTGGTCGACTGGAAGCGCGCGGCCTCGTCGGTTTCGGCGGCAATGACGGGCACGCCGATCATCGAATAGGGGCGCGACAGCGTCTTGGACGGCTTGAACAAGTGACGGTACAGGCGCATCGCGGCCATGCCTTCCGGCGAGAAATGCCCGGCAAACGAGAACGGCAAGCCCAGTTCGGCCGCCATGCGGGCACTGAAGTCGCTGGAACCCAGCAGCCAGATCGGCACGTCCAGCCCTTCGCCGGGAATGGCGCGCACGGGCTGGCCGGGGCGCGAGGGCGCCAGAAAGCCGCGCAGCTCCTCGACCAGCGCCGGGAACTCAAGACCGCTGCGCGGGCTGCGGCGCAGCGCCTGTTGCGTCGCGCCGTCGCTGCCGGGTGCGCGGCCCAGGCCCAGGTCGATGCGGCCGGGGTAAAGGGTCTCGAGCGTGCCGAACTGTTCGGCGATGATCAGCGGCGCGTGGTTGGGCAGCATGACGCCGCCCGAGCCGACGCGCAGCGTACGGGTGTGGCCGGCCACATGGCCGATCAGCACGGCCGTGGCGCTGCTGGCAATGCCATTGATGTTGTGGTGCTCGGCCAGCCAGAATCGGTTGTAGCCCAGTTGCTCGACATGCTGCGCCAGTGCGACCGTATTGCGGAACGCATCCGCGGCGTCGCGGCCCTGCACAATCGGGGCCAGGTCCAGCACGGAAAAGGGGATATTCGCCAGGGCGCTCATGCGTGCGCCTCCGCTGCGTCATGACAGGCTTGCAGCGCGGAAATGAAAGGGGAAGGGCGCAAAATGTACTCCATATGCTGATCTACATGGGGAGTGTATCGGCGAATTCAACCGAGCCCGCCAGCAACCATGCCCTTGGGCGGGTTGATTGATTTTTCCGATCCCTACAATAGCAAGCACCGTCGCGGCCTGGAATTGCCGCGCATCTTTCATTCAATTCAAGGAGACAGGCATGGGCGCCAGCGGCCAGAACAACCGCATCGACAACATCGAATTCAACGTCGCGGACATCGCGCGCAGCAAGCGCTTCTATGCCGAGGTCTTCGGGTGGACGTTCACGGATTACGGTCCCACGTATTCGGAATTCACCGATGGCCGGCTGACGGGCGGCTTCACAACGGGAGAAACGGTTCGGCCGGGCGGTCCGCTCGTAATCCTGTACGGCGACGACCTGGCCGCAACCCGGCAACGCATCACGGCCGCGGGCGGTCGCATCAGCCGCGACGAGTTCACGTTTCCGGGCGGCAGCCGCTTCCATTTCACGGACCTCGACGGCTACGAACTGGCGGTGTGGACGGCCGCCAAATGAAAAAGCCGCCGCAAGGCATGACCTGCGGCGGCTTTGGGCCAACAGCGTGCCAGCCCGACTATTCAGGGAAGAACGCGTAGCGGATCACGAACAGCACGGCCACAAGCCATGTGGCCGGGTGCACGTCGCGCATTTTGCCCGTGGCGGTCTTGAGCACCACGTAGCTGATGAAGCCGAACGCAATGCCGTTGGCGATCGAGTACGTGAACGGCATGACCAGCGCGGTCAGCGCGGCCGGCGTGGCTTCGCAGACGTCGTTCCAGTCGATGTCGATAAGCTCGCGCATCATCAGGCCGGCGACGTAGAGCAGGGCGGGTGCGGTGGCGTAGGCTGGCACGGCGCCCGCCAGCGGCGAGATGAACAGCGCGGCCAGGAACAGCAGGCCCACGATCAGTGCGGTCATGCCGGTGCGCCCGCCAGCCTGCACGCCGGAGGCGCTTTCCACGTAAGCGGTGGTGCTGCTGGTGCCCAGCATCGAACCGGCCACGATGGCGGTGCTGTCCGCGAACAGCGCGCGGCCCAGGCGATTGGGGCGGTCTTCAGGCACCAGGCCTGCGCGCTTGGCCACGCCCACCAGCGTGCCGGTGGCGTCAAACACTTCGACCAGTACGAACACCAGAATCACGTGCACGAAGCCGGAATGCAGCGCGCCCATGATGTCCAGTTTGAAGAGGGTAGGCGACAGGCTGGGCGGCGCGGAAAAGATGCCCTTGAACTCGTTGTAGCCCATCACCATCGACAGCACCGTGACCACGATGATGCCGATCAGGATGGCGCCACGCACGCGCAGCGCGTCCAGCGACGCGATCACGAAAAAGCCCAGGATGGCAAAGAGCGGACCGTGCGTGGTGAGGTTGCCCAGCGTGACCTTGGTGGCCGGATGGGCGACCACGATGCCCGCGCTGGATAGCGCGATAATGGCCAGAAACAGCCCGATGCCGGCCGCAATCGCACTGCGCAGCGAATGCGGGATGCCCTTGACCAGCCAGACCCGGATGCCGGATATCGTCAGGAACAGAAAGATGATGCCCGAGATGAACACCGCACCCAGCGCCTGCTCCCAGGTGTAGCCCATGGTCTTGACCACGGTGAAGGCAAAGAAGGCATTCAGCCCCATGCCGGGCGCCATGCCGATCGGCCAGTTGGCGATGAACGCCATTACCAGCGAGCCCAGCGCGGCGGCCAGGCAGGTGGCAACAAAGACCGCGTCGCGGTCCATGCCCGTCGAGGACAGGATGTCAGGATTGACGAAGATGATGTACGACATCGTCAGGAATGTCGTCAGGCCGGCCACGACTTCCGTTCTTGCGGTCGTGCCGTGCTCACGCAGCTTGAATAGCTTCTCCAGCATTCGAGTCCCCAGGGTTTTTGCAGGATTTTCAGGTTGTGGCGGGCGGGGCGGAAAGCCCCGTCCCAGTCAAGAACCCGCGTATTTTCGCATCAGTTGTAAACTCTGCCGCCATGATCATTCTCGGCTTTGAAAGCTCCTGCGACGAAACCGGCGTCGCAGCCGTCTGTACGGAACGCGGCCTGCTTGCGCACGCGCTGCATACCCAGATCGCCATGCACCAGGAATACGGGGGCGTGGTGCCGGAACTTGCCTCGCGCGACCACATCCGCCGCGTAGTGCCGCTGACCCGCCAGGTGCTGCAAGACGCGGGCCTGCAGATGTCCGACATCGGCGCCGTGGCCTACACGGCGGGGCCGGGCCTTGCAGGCGCTTTGCTGGTCGGCGCCAGCGTCGCGCAGTCGTTCGCCTGGTCGCGCGGCCTGCCGGCCATCGGCATCCATCACCTCGAAGGCCACCTGCTGTCGCCGATGCTGGCCGATCCCCGGCCCGAGTTTCCCTTCATTGCTTTGCTGGTCTCAGGCGGGCACACCCAGCTCATGCGCGTGGACGGCGTGGGCCGCTACGAGCTGCTGGGCGAAACCCTGGACGACGCCGCGGGCGAGGCCTTCGACAAATCCGCCAAGCTCATGGGCCTGGGCTATCCAGGTGGACCCGCGCTGTCCCGGCTGGCCGGCAGCGGCGACGCCTCACGCTTCGACCTGCCGCGCCCCATGCTGCACAGCGGTGACCTGGACTTCAGTTTCAGCGGCTTGAAAACCGCCGTGCTGACCCGTGTCAAGGCGGCCGAACAGAATGGCGGCCTGGACGAACAGACCCGCGCGGACCTTGCCGCCGCCACGCAGGCGGCCATCGTCGAGGTGCTGGCGGCCAAGTCCATCCGCGCGCTGAAACAGACCGGGCTGCGCCGCCTGGTCGTGGCCGGCGGCGTGGGGGCCAACCAGCTTCTGCGCGCCAAGCTCGATGCCGCGCTCAAGCCGCTCAAGGCCCGCGCATACTTCCCGCCGCTGGAACTGTGCACCGATAACGGCGCCATGATCGCGTTCGCGGCGGCCGAACGGGTGAAGGCCGGCTTGGCCACGCTGGACGCCAGTGCCCACAGCTTCACGGTCAAGCCGCGCTGGGATCTGGCCGATATCGCCTGAAATGAAACGGGCGGCCAGGCCGCCCGGTTTTTCCACCCCTCTGATCCGCCCATCGCGGGGGGATTACTTCTTCTTGCTACCGATCCGGCTTTCGGTGCCCTGGATCAGCCGGGCGATATTGGCGCGGTGGCGGTAGAACAGCAGGATGCCGATGATCGCCAGCGCCACGCCCAGGGCCGGCTGCGCCTGCCAGGCTAGCCCGGATCCGAATACGTAGTACACCGGGGCGAAGAACGCGGCCACCAGCGAAGCCAGCGACGAATAGCGGAAGAAAATGGCGATGATCAGCCACGTTGCCGCAGTGGCGACGGCCAGCCAGGGCTGGATGGCCACCAGCACGCCCAGCGCGGTCGCCACACCCTTGCCGCCCTTGAATCCCAGGAACACGGGGTACAGGTGGCCGATGAAGGCGGCCAGCGCCACGCAGGCCAGGGCAATGGGGGCGATGCCCGGCGCCAGCTTCTCGGCCAGCCAGATTGCGAACCATCCCTTGGCGGCGTCCCCCAATAGCGTCAGCGCGGCGGCGGTCTTGTTGCCGGTGCGCAGCACGTTGGTCGCGCCCGGGTTCTTGGACCCATAGCTGCGGGGGTCCTGCAGACCCATCAGCTTGCTGACGACCACGGCGAAGGGCACGGAGCCGATCAGGTAGGCCAGCACGACGAGCGCGACGGTAAAAGCCAGGGAGGGTTCGGTTATCGCCATGGAAGGGGAGTCCGTTGTTGTAGTAGTGGCTGCGGATTCTACCCCGGGTACAATCCGCCACGTCACCCGCGTTTTATTTTCTTTCGGATGCACAATGCGAATTCTGGTTTCGAACGATGATGGCTATTCGGCCCCTGGCCTGGAAGCGCTGGTCGCCGCGCTGGAAGGGCTGGGCGATCTGACCGTCGTCGCGCCCGAGACCAACCACAGCGGCGCCTCGAACTCGCTCACGCTGAATCGGCCGCTGTCGGTGCGCACCGCTTCAAACGGCTTCATCGCGGTCAACGGCACGCCGTCCGATTGTGTGCACGTCGCGCTGACCGGCCTGATGGATACGCGCCCCGACCTGGTCGTGTCGGGCATCAACAACGGCGCCAACATGGGCGACGACACCCTCTATTCGGGTACCGTCGCCGCCGCCAGCGAAGGCTATCTGTTCGGCATTCCCGCCATCGCGTTCTCGCTGGCGGAAAAGGGCTGGGAGCACATCGACTCGGCCGCGCGCGCCGCCCGCCTGGTCGTCGAGCGCCATCTGGCCCAGCCGCTCGCGGCGCCGGTGCTGCTCAACGTCAATATCCCGAGCCGCCGTTTTGAAGACATGCACGGGTTTGCGGTCACGCGGCTGGGCAAGCGGCATCCGTCGCAACCGGTCGTGCGCACCACCACGCCCTATGGCGACACGGTCTACTGGATCGGACCGGTCGGTCTTGCCGCCGACGCCACGCCCGGCACGGACTTCCACGCTGTCGAGCAGGGCATCGTGTCCGTCACCCCGTTGCGTCTGGACCTGACCCAGCACAGCCAACTTGACGAGATCCGCACCTGGGCAGAGCCGCTATGCGCAAACGCATAAGCCAGCCGGACATCACGCCCGGCGCCGGCCGCAGCAGCCCGGCCCGCCACGACGCCGGCCGGCTGGGCCCGGGTTACACGCCCGCCAACAGCAACACGCGCATTTCGGCGGCCACGCTGCAGCGGCAATCGCAGGCGCCGCTGCCGCAGTCGGGCGGCAATCTCGGCCTGAACTCCGAACGCTTGCGCCAGGCCATGGTGCAGCGCCTGCGCTCACAGGGCATCACCGACGAACGCGTGCTGAACGCGATGGCCGCAGTACCGCGCCATCTGTTTGTAGACGAGGCCCTTGCCAGCCGCGCGTATGAAGACGCCGCATTGCCCATCGGTCACTCGCAAACCATTTCCCAGCCGTGGGTTGTGGCGCGTATGATCGCGGCTGCTTGCGAAGACCGCGCGCCTACCCGTGTGCTCGAGGTCGGCGCGGGTTGCGGATACCAGGCCGCGGTGCTCGCGCAGTTCGTGCGCGACGTCCACACCATCGAACGCATACGCGGGCTGTACGAGCTGGCGCGCGAGCATCTACGCGCCTTGCGGCTCACCACAAGGATCCGGCTCATCTATGGAGACGGCACTTTGGGGCTGCCCGGCGTGGCGCCGTTCGATGCTATCGTTGTGGCTGCCGCAGGTCTGGCCATCCCGCAAGCGCTGCTGACGCAGCTTGCTCCGGGCGGCCGTCTCATCGCTCCCGAAGGGGGCTCCAACCAGCGCCTGGTCCTGATCGAACGCACGGGCGCGGCAAGCTGGAAAAGAACCGAACTAGAGGCCGTGCGCTTTGTGCCGCTACGGTCCGGAATACAATCTTGAGCGACAGGAGAAACGTATGCTCAACGGGCAGTTGCAACTGACCGATATGAATTTGGGCGCGTCAATGACGCGTCTTCGCCGCCCGCTCTTCGCAGTGGGGGTCCTCAGCCTCGCCATCCTGGCCGGCTGCGCATCCAAAGGTACTCGTGCCCCGGTGGTCGACATGACCGGCGGGCAACCCGCGCCGACGGCCACGTCCGGCAGCTATGTGGTCAAGCCGGGCGACACGCTCTACAAGATCGCCCGCGCCAACAACGTCGACATCGAAAACATCAAACGCTGGAACAACATCAGCGATCCCAACCAGATCTCGGTGGGTCAGGTGCTGCGCATGTCCGGCGGCGCCACCGGCGGCGCGCAGACCGCGCCGATCGCCAGCAACCGGCCGCAACCGCGTCCGCTTGACCAGCCCGAAACCCCCGCGGCCACCACGCCCGCACCTGATGCCACGCCCACGCCGCCCCCGGCGCCGGTCGACACCAAGCCGGCCACGCGTGCGGCCGATGCCGGCGTCATCAACTGGGCCTGGCCGGCCAACGGCCAGATCGTGCAGGCCTTCAATGCCAGCAGCAAGGGCATTGACATCGCCGGTGCGCTGGGCGACCCGATCACCGCCGCGGCGGATGGCCTGGTCAAGTACAGCGGCAACGGCGTGCGCGGCCTTGGCAACCTCATCATCGTCGAGCACCAGAACGGCTTCATCACGGCCTACGCGCACAACCGCGCGCTGCTCGTGAAGACCGGCCAGACGGTCAAGCGCGGGGCCAAGATCGCCGAACTCGGCCAGAGCGACACGACGTCGCCGCGTCTGCACTTTGAAATCCGCCGCCAGGGTACGCCGGTGGATCCGATGCAATACCTGCCGCCCAAATGACGCCCACCCTGGTATTCGACCTCGAGACCATCCCTGACGCCGACGGGCTGCGCAAGCTCAACGGCTGGGGCGCCGACGTGCCCGACCACGAAGTGGTCGAGCGCGCGCTGACCGCCCGGCGTGAGGCCGTGGGCCACGACTTCCTGCCGCTGCATCTGCACAAGGTCGCGGTGGTAGGGTGCGTGTTCCGCGACGACCAGGGCTTTCGCGTCAAGACGCTGGGCCAGCCGGACGATCCCGAAGCGGCCTTGCTTGCGGGCTTCTTCAAGACCATCGAACGCTACACGCCCAAGCTCGTCAGCTGGAACGGCTCGGGCTTTGACTTGCCCGTCCTGCATTACCGCAGCCTGATCCAGGGCGTGCCCGCGCCGCGCTACTGGGACATGGGCGAAGAAGACCGCGACTTCAAGTTCAACAACTACATTTCGCGCTATCACAACCGTCACATCGATCTGATGGACGTGCTGGCCAAGTACAACGGCCGCGCCAACGCGCCGCTCGACGAACTGGCCAAGCTGTGCGGCTTTCCCGGCAAGCTCGGCATGGACGGCAGCAAGGTCTGGGAGGCCTGGAGCACGGGCCGCGCCGACGAAGTGCGGGCGTACTGCGAAACCGACGTGGTCAATACGTGGCTGGTGTATTGCCGCTTCCGCTTCCTGCGCGGTGAACTCGACCGCACCGCCTACGAGACCGAAATCGCGCTGGTGCGCGACACGCTCTCGGCCAGCGATGCGGCGCACTGGAAGGAATACATGGCGGCCTGGGACGCGGGCTGATTCGCGCGGGCGACCAGCCAGCCTGAACCCTTGCCATTGCGCAGGGGTCGGGGCATACCGACGGGGCCTGCGTGGCCCCGTTCTTGCGCCTGGCGGGCAAGCAATCGACTGAAACAAGACGGCCGCAAACGAAACCTGGATGAAACCAGGCGGATCGCACAATGGCCTCGCTTTCTTCACTTTCAGGAGACATCCATGTCCCGATTCGCTATCCGCTCCAATCTGGCCGTCCTTGCTATCGTCGCCGCGTCGAGCGGTTTCGCGGCTGGCTCCGCAATGGCTGCGCCTCCTCCTCCCGCCGAGGGCGGTCCGGCCGCCATGCACGAAGGCCATCGCGGCGGTGGTTTCCACAAGGGCATGCGTGACGGCCTGCTCATCCCCGGTCTGGGCCCCGTCTCCAAGGCCCAGGTCGCCGAGCTGAAGCTCGACGCCAAGCAGGAGGCCCTGTTCAAGACCGCCCAGGAAGGGCAGCGCAGCCTGCACGAAGCGATGCGCGCCGACCGCGGCACGCGCCATGACCTGCTCAAGTCGCAGCTGGACAGCGGCAAGCTGGATCCCCGCGCGCTCCTCGAGCAGTCGGAAAAGCGCCGTGACGCGTTCGGCCCGCAAGCCAAGCAGGTGCGCGACCAGTGGCTGGCCGTCTGGGATAGCCTGAACGACACGCAGCGCGGCCAGGTGACCAAGATCGTCAAGGAGCGCGAAGCCCGCATGGCCGAGCGCCACGCCAAGATGGAAGCCCGCGCGGACGGCAAGGGTCATCCCGGCATGCGCGGCGCGGACGGCCGCCCGGGCATGCGCGGCGCCGACGGCCGTCCCG